>JAFDXS010000627.1 GCA_018267795.1 Bacteroidota bacterium
ACACTCATATATCCCTGATGAGGACGGCCATATCCATTTCAGTTCTTCTGTACTTGCATCCGGCTTAAACATTATCAATATCCTATCTGGTAATCAGAAATTGCAGGTTGCAAAAGTAAATGTAGTACGATAAGAGTTGCACATAAGTATGTCTTTTATGCAAAGAGCAAAATGGTATAACACCATTTTGCTCTTTGCTGATTAATGCATTTTGTAAACCTGACAAGAATCAAATTTGCATGCGCATGCTAATAGCATAGTATGTCTAATCTATGAGTCTCTATTTTACATGCGCACGCAGCATCCAGGCCATTTTTTCATGATTTTCCATAAGCCCGGTTAGAAAATCGCTTGTTCCCTGGTCATGGTGTTCGTTGGCAATAGGATCAATATTACCCCTCACAAATTCGATAATACTTTCGTGGTCCGCCAGTAGCTCTTTGATGTAGGATATACTATCATTTGAGCCTTCTGCCATATCTGTGAGATGAGTAAGTGCTAGGAAATTTTTTAATGTACCAGGTGCATAATGCCCCAGTTGTCTGATGCGCTCCGCTACACTATCCATCATTTCGTCCAGTTGCTCATACTGTGTCTCAAAAAACAAGTGCATAGCATGGAAGTCGGGGCCTTCTACGTTCCAATGTGCGTTGCGCGTTTTTGTGTATAACAAAAATTCATCAGCGAGTAACTTGGCTAGTTGATTAGAAACTGTTTGCCTTGCTTGTTCAGTTATTCCAATGTTGGGCTTCATGCTTTTTTGTTTTATGTATGAATAATGTATTGTGTGTATTTGCAAAGATAGACTTAAGTAATGCCGATAGTAATTTAAAACAATAATGATAATTAATGTATCGATAGCTATTATCCATAATGGAAAGGTAACATGGGCTATATCTAATTGCCATTTAGCAGAGAGCTAAACCCTTTTTTAGGACTATATTTGTGCCAGATTGCAAATTCGTTCCTGTTTGGCATCAAACCTCAATACTCTTTATTTTCAACCGCCCAGTGGCAGCCTTGAAATACAGGCTTGCTTAGAAGTAATAGAAAATACCTCTTTCCTTTACAAGAAGGAAAGTTTTGAATACAGGGTAGAAACAATAGACTTCATCGATTTTTTTATACTCGATCAAATTGAGGTGCTATTGCAAAAAACAAATCAAACCGATGAACTGCCTGCACTTAAATATCTGGCTGAACAAGTGAAGTGTAAATTGGAAGCAGCAAATATTGAATTGTTTCGGGAGCTGCGTAACGATATACAAAATAAAGGGTACACAGGAGAGGGATTCAAGAGCATGGTCCATAAATATCTGAACTTTGATTTAGATGCTGGAGAACAAGAGAATCTAATAGGGTATGACAATCTTGATATTTTTATCAATAGCCTTTTGTCATTTCAGGATATTCCTGAAGTATCCAAAGATCTCGAACCCGAAATGGTATTCTATCAGAAAACGCCGGCCAGGATTGTTTTTGAGCTTGTCGAAAAATCTCTGTTTATCAATGATGGTGTCTTTTTTGATTTAGGTTCAGGTCTTGGTCAAGTAGCCATCCTGGTGAATTTGCTTACAGGAATTACAACTAAAGGTGTAGAGTTTGAGCCTGCCTTTTGTGAGTATGCAAGTGCATGTGCGGAGCAACTTAATTTACCTAATGTTAGGTTTATAAATGAAGATGCACGCAAAGCAGACTATTCTGAGGGCACTGCTTTTTTTATGTACACGCCATTTAAAGGTAGCA
>JAFDXS010000628.1 GCA_018267795.1 Bacteroidota bacterium
GGAAGTAGCAGTATAGATAGTTGCAGAGTCCTGGAAATAAGCATTGCTGACACTGCCTGTAAGAGGATAGGCGCCAACACCATGATAATTTAAAACATGCAAAGTAATAGCCTGGGTATCATTGCTGCCGATAATATCAAATTCACTATTAGAGCCCCTGGCATAAGCAGAAAACTCGATAGAATATAATACCATGGGTACACTATTTATTTGCGCAGCAATGGTGTCATTAGTCGTTTCTATAGCAGGTGCAACATTACTTTTTTTGCAAGCAGCAAGACTACAGAATAATAATATAGAAAGTGTAATGAGGCTAAGGGAATATTTCATAAGTATCGGATATTAGTTAAAGATTATTGTATAATAATATCGAAAGTACCTTGTCTTACAACAGCGGAAGAATCTGCAACAAACTCAAAATAGCCCTGAACATTTTTGACAGAGCTGCCGCTAATAGTTAACGTGCCGCTACGTGCATAATGGTCGGTAGAAGTATTGGTATATTTTGCAAAGTTTTCGCCACCGTAACTTAAGTCATACACACCATTACCTTTAAAATTAGCCAAATTGATATAAATCTCGTCCCCCTTAGTGGATGAACCTGAGATGCTTAAAGACTTTTGGGAACCATATACATTCCTTGCAGCAAGGTAAACATTGGCTGTCCAGGCGTTGCCATTGATAGTTGCTGTCATAGATTGGGGGCCGAGCGGCTTAACCTTATTACATGCCAGGAACGATACACAAAGCCCCAGAATAAACACAAAAGACATGAACCTATTCTTCATAAAAAACCAATTTCCTTAAAGATACGGCGTATAACAGAAATATAGCTGTAAAGAAGTACTAAAAATAATAAAGCTGCCTTATAAGAGGCAGCTTCATAAATATATTGTACAGCAGCTTACTGCATAACATCTACATTGAATGCACCGTCAGTAATATTAACGGAATCGGTGTTCATGGAATAATAGCCAGCAACATGCGTGAGCGAAAAGCTGGTAAAGGTAACGCTACCGCTTTTTGCTTTATGTATCTTAGCACCAGCCTTACCATAGTAAAATTCGCCATTGTTACTACCTGTATCTGTGATCTTGTAAGTATTAATACCTGAAGGATTTTTGATAGTAATAATAACAGATTCATTAACACTATCGTTAATAGGCGTAGCACCGTCGATAAGCAGGATGGTAGAACCATCAAATTTATTGAACGTGCTTACGGCACCTGCATATTTGGCATTCCAGGTGCTTCCGTTTATGGTAGCAGTAAAGGTATTTGCAGCTGCATAAGGCTGGGCATTATAATCTTTCTGCTGCTTGCAGGCAGAGATAGTAATGGCGAAAAAAGCTAACAATAAAACAGGTAAAAATATTTTTCTCATGAGGTTATGAATTGGCACGTTTTAGAAAGCTCAGTATAAAAATGATGAATAAAGATAAAGGTTTGTTGATATTATTGCAAGCAAAGCCCGGATAATGGCAGCCAAAATATAATTTTAGCCTTTAAAAACTATAAAAGCGGCCTGAAAAGGCCATTTTGAAATCGATGCTACAAAAAATACTATCTATATTATTAGCCATACTTATTTCATTTTCGGCCAAAGCCCAATTAACCCCATTTGAACAATCGGGCGGTACACAAAGCGCGACCTATGAACAAGTGATAGCCTTCTATAAAGCACTGGCAGCAAAATACCCGAGTGTGCAGATGGACACAGCAGGGAGCACGGACA
>JAFDXS010000629.1 GCA_018267795.1 Bacteroidota bacterium
AGCCCATGTATTATTACCATGCGCTCCTGGTGATGTACTATAGCAAGATGCAGATAGCGTTTTAGTGTGTCCATCTGTATCTTCAGCATATCTGCATTGCTTAGCCCGGTTATATCCGTCACCAGTTTTTCTATATGCAGGTCCAGCTCATATAGCGGAGCTTCCAGATTAGACAGGCTTTTAGTATTTATATATTGTGGTTTAGGCTGCGGTTCAAACTTCTCTATTTTTTCCGGCCGCGGCTTGGGCTTAAAATCTTCTATCAGTGCATAGCTAAATGTAGGCTCACCCTTTTGCAGCACATTTGTTATGTGTTCAAATAGTTTTGTAGGCCGTATTCTTAGTATGCCCTCTGCCATCGCCATATCCCTGTTTGATAGGTTGGTAAGCTCCCAATGAAAACGCGGCTGCTCATTCATATCTTCAAAGCTTACATTATGCAGGTAGACACTGCCAAATTCGTGCAGCTTACCTTCATGCTTAAACTCCGAGCTATGCGCCAATCGTACATCGTACGTAAACTGTATCGATACCGGCAACTCATTTATCAAATGCACTTTTAGATAATCTACCACATCTTCCATTTCCTGTATTTTAAAAACAGGTACAAACGACAAGTAAATTCCTTTTGCAAGCCTTGGCTTTTTAAATCGCTCGCTCTCTACCGGCAGTTGCTCTGGCGGACTGCTCTTTTTAACCTTTTTCTTTTCTGTAAACCATTTAAGATAAGGATGATCAATATCATCTATATACACCGGAAAGGTTGTGCCGCCTACCTCTACTTCCAGCATCTGGTCATTGATAAAAGCAGTTACATGGCCTTCTTCACCACTTCGCTTCAACACAATATTATCCCCTATCGAAAATTTCATAAATATTCCCCCTAAAAAAGAGCCGTGTTATTTGCCTCTATTCTTTCTTTTAAAAAATGCACCATTTTCTCTATTGCTTTACCTCTATGGCTTATGCTATTCTTTATAGATAACGGTAGTTCGCCAAATGTTTCCTTATATCCCTTAGGTACAAATATTGGGTCATAGCCAAATCCTCCCTTTCCTCTTTTCTCTTCTATAATAGTTCCTTCGCACACTCCTTCAAAAAAGTAAGTTTCCTCATCCCATATCAGGCATATCACTGCTTTGTAGTAAGCGCTGCGATCTTCTTTATCCCGTAGCTCCTGCAGTACCTTTTGCAGGTTCTGTTCATCATCTCGCGTACCAGAGTAGTGCGCACTTATTACGCCCGGTGCACCATTCAATGCATTTACGCAAATACCGCTATCATCAGCAAATACATTTTTACCGCAATATGCATGTATGGCAGATGCTTTAGCCATAGCATTCTCTTCAAAAGTAAAATACGGCTCAGGTATTTCCCTATCAAAACCTATGTCCTTTAGTGATAATAATTCTATATCCTCGATCATTGCACGTATCTCAAGTATTTTCCCTTCGTTGTTAGATGCTATTACCAGTTCTGTCATTACGTCTGTATTACATTGTAAATTTCTACTTTTTTCTTCACATCCCTACGGGATATGCAAAAAGGTTCCAGCAATAGCTGGAACCTTTTGAAAAAGTTTTATTTAAAAGAAGCTATACCAGTTCTGGTGAATAATACCCCAGCTTTATAGCCGATATTACTATGCCTACAGTGTTCTTTACATTCATCTTCTCCAGTATCTTTATTCTATAGCCTTCTATCGTACGCACACTCATAAATAG
>JAFDXS010000062.1 GCA_018267795.1 Bacteroidota bacterium
TGGGAAGTTCCAGAAACAGGTAGTAGCCGCAGAAGTGATGGTAATACCGCGTTCCTGCTCCTGTGCCATCCAGTCCATGGTAGCAGCACCTTCGTGCACTTCACCGATCTTGTGGTTCACACCGGTATAATAAAGGATACGTTCTGTAGTAGTGGTTTTACCGGCATCAATGTGCGCTGCAATACCAAAGTTGCGCTGTAAGCGTAAGTCTGCCATTGTTATTATTTATAAAATTGATTTAAAACTAAAAATGAGGTGCAAAGGTAGTGAATAACTATGAGATTTGGAAAATGTAAAATGTGAATTTTATATTAGAGTTTATACAGTTTTCAGGCTTTATAGCACCTACATATAATGTTATTTTAAATTAATTTATAATCTGAACAATATAGCAAATATCAATCTATCCTCTGTTTTTACGAGGTCGGGTGCCCAGCTTGCCGGCAATGGGGTTGTTGTGTATCCTGTGGGTGATGTCACGCCACCCCGGCCTGCAAAATATGGCACATTTGCATGACGGTGTACATACTCTATACGCACTGTAAGGCTTTGATTGGGCATCCAGTCAAAGTTGGTAGAGCAATCCCAGCCTTTAAACTGGTCTCCGGGATTAGCACTAAAAGGATGTGTGCCAATCGTTTGAGTGGGGTTATATGGGTTAGGCAATGGGCTTGCGTCGCCTGTAGGATACAACACCAGGTACCTGCCCGGGTTGGTCATTACGCCGCCGCCTATAGTCCAGGCAAATTTGTTTTTATGAAACCATATCCTGTTATAAAACATTGCGCTTAAAAAGTATTGTGAAGGTGTTGCCGAATCTCCATTAAATGCCTTTACCCCTCCTCCATTTTCAAAACCTATATCACCCGTCAGCGAAAATGCCATCTGGCTTATTCCCTTTGTTGCCATGCTTTTATAGTAGCGCACCAGCAGGCTATTATCTGAGTGAAAACGTTTTCTGTCTGGTATCATCGCAGCATCTGAACCATAGTAGTCATTGGTTAGCAGCTTCAGGTTTTCATTAGGGCACCAGGTAATATTGGCACCAAATCCGGGCATAGTATTAAACTTGCCATAGCTCTGCCAGCCATTTATTATCCATGGCTCTATCTTCAGATTCTTTGTCGGGAATATCTGCACACGCAGCCCATTGAAAAACCAGGGTGTGTTATCCGATGTAAAAGAAGCCTGGTATTCCCAGTTCTCTACCTGGTAATAGGAGTTCAAACCTATATAAGACATAAACATACCCGCGTCCACATTTATTCCATACCATACATTAAAATGGTAACCTGCATACGCTTCACTTATATACCGGTACACACTGGCCAGGTCATACTGTCCTCTATATACGCTATAATCATTCCTTGGCACTAAAGTGGAACGCGTGCCAAACTGCGTCATGATCCTGGCATGTGCATTATCATAGTTGAAGTCTCCGCCTATAGCCGCAGCAGATACTTCCATTTCATTATTGCGTGCAAGCGCGGTTGAGCCCACTACAGTATTATCAATAGGGTTATTAAATGAATAAGTATAGTTTGCATCCAGCATCACACTCCCGGTAAAGTACTTTGTTTGCAATACCTGCGACGTCCTTCTATCGCTACCATTCTGCCAGGTCATATCCATATTATCAAATGGTACTTTATTTATTGTACTGTCTTGCGCTACCGCCTTAACAGTGCTTATTGCGCAAAAGAATAGTATAGCTTTTTTCATATTATGCATGTGTATTTGTATTTCTTATTAATTCCACATTTTGTGCAGGGTGATAGATGAGTGGTGTATGCTCTACTATCACGTCACTCTTATCTAATCCAAAAGCCTTTTCATCACTTAGCCCCAGGTTTTTAAGGAAGAAATAAGAGTTTAGCAACAACCCATCACGTAGCGTAAATTCATTCTCTACAGACAGGAACTTTTCTATCACTATAAATTTAAAGTCGGGTTCAGCATTGTATTTCGTAGAGCCATCAGGGCGCACATGCAGTTTCAGTTCTTTATTAGCTACCAGGTCGCGCACTATTTTCTTAAAGTACAGTTCCGTTTTAGGTTGCACCCTGAAGCCCAGGTTTATATTTACTTTTATCACCTTGTCGTCCACCAGCTCCGATACATCATAGCTCATCGTATAGGGTTCCTCTGTTCTGTGCACATGTACAAACCAATACACATCTGCCCTCTTCGGTTTCTTTGCAAAGATAGATTTCATAATCTTTTCTTCTATATGCCCCCGGTTATTTGCTTTTGTAAGGTATATCAGGTGGGTCGAGAATTTCGGCACACTGTCGTCTTCGCTCATTTCTTTCAGCAGGGGTATGTATTTGCCTATATCTACAAACTTCACAAACCGGTTGTTTATCTTTCTTGCATAGTACCATACGTACATGGTCATAAAGATCGATAGCTCAAAGAACAGGAACATCCAGCGTTCCTTGATTTTAGCAGTATTGGCCACAAAGAATGACAGCTCAATAATCGCAAACACCACAACTATCATTGCAACCAGTAATTTATTCCACTTACGATTGTATAGCATATAGTAGCTAAGCAGGTAAGTAGTCATCATCATCGCGATAGTGATAGAGAAGCCATAAGCCGCCTCCATCCGAGACGAATCGCGGAAATACAATATCATTAGCAGGCAGCCTATCCATAGTATAATGTTTACACTCGGTATATATATCTGCCCTTTTATGTCAGTAGGTTGACGCACCTTTACCCTTGGCCAGAAGTTAAGGTTCATAGCCTCGCTTATCAAGGTAAAGGAACCACTAATCAATGCCTGCGAAGCAATAATAGTAGCCGCTGTAGCAATAATAATACCCGGCAGCAGGAACCATTGTGGCAGCATGGCAAAAAATGGATTAGCACCATTCAGCTCCGTTTTGTTTTGATGCATGATCCATGCCGCCTGCCCAAGATAGTTGGCCACCAGGCTTATTTTTACAAATACCCAGGTTATACGAATGTTCTTTATACCACAATGACCAAGATCTGAGTACAAAGCCTCAGCACCTGTAGTACAGAGAAATACGGAGCCCAACAGCCAGAAGCCATGTGGATAGCGCACAATAAGCTCATAACCATAGTGCGGGCTCAAAGCACGCAGCACGCCTGGGTAATGCGCTATCTGCATACAACCCACAATCAGCAGCATACTGAACCATACAGTCATTATGGGCCCGAAGGTTTTGCCTATTAGCTGCGTGCCAAATCTTTGAAAGAAAAACAGTGCTGATAATATAATGATCACTATGCCTATTGTCAGCCCATTGCCAGGCACTATTGTTTGCTCCAGGCCTTTTACACTGTTCAGACCTTCAATAGCTGAGGCCACCGATATGGGCGGTGTTATAATGCCATCTGCCAGCAGCGTTGTAGCGCCCAGTATGGTAGGTATTACCAGGTGCTTACCATAGCGCCGCACCAGTGCATACAGCGAGAACACCCCGCCTTCCCCCTGGTTGTCAGCCTGCAGTGTCAGCCATACGTACTTAATGGTCGTCTGGAAAACGAGCGTCCAGAAGATGCAGGACACACCGCCATATACCAGCACATCATCTATCTTGCGCTCTCCTACCACAGCTCTTAGTGCGCATAGCGGACTGGTACCTATATCACCATAAATAATACCGAGCGCTACGAGCAATGAGGCAATAGTTACCTTGCTCAAATGCTTTTGAGTTTGTTTCATTCTTACAGATTATATGTGCTTTATTATTCTTTGCTTAAAAATCGGTACCCTACACCCGACTCCGTTACGATATATTCAGGATGGTTAGCATCATCTTCTATTTTCTTCCTTAGCTGCGCTATAAATACCCTCAGGTATTGAGACTGGTTTATAAAGCCCGGCCCCCACACCTCTCTTAGCAGGTAATGGTGGGTCAGCACCTTGCCTTCGTTTTTTACAAATAGCGCAAACAATGTATACTCCGTAGCGGTCAGCTTCACTATCTCTCCGTTCTTTTTCACTATTCTCTGTGCCAGGTCTGCCTGCAGGTTGCCATTTGTTATTACAGGGCTTACATCATTTGCATTGCTCTTTTTTAGCGCAGCACGTATCCTTGCCAGCAGCTCACCTGTTCTAAATGGTTTTACCAGGTAGTCATTGGCGCCATTGTCCAATGCCTTTATTATATCTTCCTCATTGCTCTGCACAGACAGTATAATGATGGGATTAGTGTACCACTCCCGCAATTGTTGCAGCACATTATGGCCATTTTCGTCAGGCAGGCCCAGGTCCAGTATTATCATATCAGGCGGGTGGCTGGCAGCCATTACCAGTCCTTCCTTCGCCGTTGTGGCGTGGCTTACCGCATAGTCGTTACTTTGCAGTGTTATTGCCAGCAGCTTCTGTATCTGCGCCTCGTCATCTATTATTAATATACCTGCCTTATTCATTTTTCAAGTTTTTCAGGTAAGATGTCTCTGCCGGAATTTCTATAACAAACCTTGCACCACCGGCCTGTTTATTTTCCAGTTGCACTCTTCCGCCCATTGCCTCCGTAAACCCTTTTACTATCGATAGCCCCAGGCCGGTGCCGCCTGTCCTCGTGTTGCGCAATCGGTAAAATTTATCAAACACGTTCTTTAGCTCATCCTGCGGAAATCCCTTGCCATTGTCCTCTATCACTATTTTCATTACATCGGCATGGCTCATAGCCATTATATCCACCCGCGTATTGGCAGGCGTATATAGGCAGGCATTGTTCAGCACGTTATATAGCACCTGTTCCAGCATGCCTTTGTCTATCTTAAAGAGTGGCATCTCAGGGTTTATATTGATGCTTATTTTTTGCGTCACCTTGTTCTCCTCTATTCTTTTCACCGTATCATATACCACCTCGTTTATATCGGTCCAGTCGTTCTTGGGCTGTATAAAGCCGGATTCCAATCGCGACATATTCAGCAGGTTCTCTACCTGCTGGTTTAGCCTGAAGGATGCCTTTGCTATCTCGGCTACCAGTTCATATTTATCCTGCGCGGTGAGCCTTGTGTTTCCTGCCTGCAGGTTATCGGTAGCAGCTATTATAGTGGCTATAGGCGTTCTTAATTCGTGCGATAGTGAATTGAGCAGCGTATTATATAGCTTCACTGTATTTTCCTTCTCCTCCTTCAGTATTGCCTCCTTTTCCATTCTTCTTATTTTGTAGGTAAGCACCGCATTTACCATAGCTATCACCAGGTACATGAACAGCAAAATGGTATCCTCTGCCGAGCTTACCTGGAACGTAAAATGAGGGGGGATGAAGAAGAAATCCCATATCAGGGCAGAGAGTATGGCCGCCAGCAATACAGGCAATATATCAAATACCATTGCTATCAGCGAAACTGTAATGAGCAGGATATAGGCTACTACCCTGTACCCTATTATGAGCGAGGAAGCGTAGCACGCCGTAGAAACAATACCTATTATCAGTACACTCAAAAGATATTGATAATTCCTGTTAATCCGATTTAAGCTAAGCAGTTTCATCTCAGGTATTTACAGTGCAAAGGTAGATGCAGTATTATAAATAAGATATAAAATGAGCACCCTGCGATATAAAGATTTTATAAAGACGCCAGTGTATAGCCACTTTTGCTCTTAGCCACACGCCTCTCCTACCCGTCCCTTGCGTCGCACTCTTGTACTGTAGTTCCCTATTCTGCAATTTTACTAGCTGCCAAGTCATTGCGAACGATAGTGAAGAAATCTCATCAAATGAGGGTTATGCTACAACAAGAAAAACCATAAAATATTTATTGAATAAATCAAGCGTATTAATACCTTTTTATATAAAAATGTTGTTTTATATTTTTGGCCTGTGTGTTTTAACCTACTTCAATGAAAGTATCCGCTTTTTGTTTGTTTCTTTTTATTTCATTCCAAGGCTATTCCCAAAGCGATGAAGTCGCCATCCAAGTTGTAGCTCCAGAACAATTCTTTGTTAATAGCGCTACAAACCTTACAGGAAATTCAAGGCATATAACACAAATAAAATTGCCGCCTAATACTGTTAAGTGGTATTATAGTTTCTCAGCCTATAGAAATCCAATTGATATTCAAAGAACTGCCGCTGAGTTTAATTTGTTTGCCCAACTTAGTAGACTAATAGATGAAACCGGTACCACTGCAAATGCAATATCTCTATTGTCAAAACCGCCGGGAAGTAACTATTGCGATGTCTTTCTTTTGAATTCCCCTTATGATGTTGAAAATTTCGAAAAAAAGAGAGAACCATGTCATTATTATCGGGAAGGCTCAGTAACAAGTTTAGAATCTGGGCTTATAGAAGTTACTGATGTGTCAAGATTATATGGAGTTCAATATTTAGGATTTAGGAACCAAAGCATGACTAATGGGATCAATATTAATCTACAAGTTGTTGCAATTATAAGAAAGGAAAAAACTGCAAATGGATGGACGAAAGAAATAAAAAATGACCTTTTTAATAAATTTAAGCAAGAAATGATTAAAGACGAAGTCTCAAAATACCTTTCTAATGACGAGATTGAATCCTTTGCAGCTTGCCTTTTAAAAAAAATGACATCTACGTATACTCCTAAAAGTTTGCAAGCATTAGCCGATTTTGAAATCAAAGAGTTGCTTAAAGGATATTCCAAAGAATGTGAAAATGATCTACAAATTAATTTGAAGGAAAGAAAAGCGCAATCAAATAACAGGAGGGAATTGGGGGGATAAAAAGAAAACGAAAACAAGAAATATATCACTAAGTTCAATTCAATATTTTAATATGGCAAAAATCGCTAAAAAGGTTTCCAAGAAAAAAGAAGTCGCAAAAAAAACGAGGAGCTCAATTCCCAATACCGACTTGCCACGTAAAACAATTGAGGAATGTCTCAACGTTGCCAGACCAATACATGAAACATATGCTGATACAACTGTATCATGGGATGAGATTGCTGCAGCTATCGGAAAATCTCCTCAATACAGTGAAACTAAGTATTTGATCTGGGGTGCCCAAGCATATGGGTTAATATTAAAAGAAGGAGAAACATATAAACTCACAGAAACTTCTCGAAAAATTTTCACACCTGGATCTGATGCGGAACGAAAAGAAGCCTTAGTTAAGGCAATAACTATTCCAACTATATTAAGTCGATTTTATACTGACTACAATGGTAAATTTCTGCCAGAGGGAGAATTTTTTGATAACATATTGCTGACAAGGTATTCAATACCTAAGGATAGAATTGAAAATGCAAAAAATATTATTATTGAAAATGCAAAATATTGCAGCCTTTTTATTGAACATGAATCTAATAAAAAGACGATTAGATTAGATGGCGCACCAATGAAAAGTGAATCGTTTAATCCCTCGGAAAGCTTAGATAATAATGATGAAATTCCAAACAATTTGAATGTAGATAATGTCTGTTTTTATATAACGCCCATAGGCGAGGACGGAACTGAAGTAAGAAAACATGCCGACATGTTACTAAAGCATTTGGTTGAACCTGCTTTTGCTAAAACTAATATTAAAGTTATTAGAGCAGATAAAATTGAAAAATCTGGGCTTATTTCCCAACAGATTTTCGAATATTTAGTTTCAGCTAAAATTTGTGTTGCTGACTTGTCCTACGGCAATCCTAATGCTTTTTATGAATTGGGAATAAGACATATGATTAAAAAACCAACGATACAGATAATTAGAAAAGGCGATAAAATTCCATTTGACGTTTCTCAAGGCAGAACTATTACCGTAGATATTTCTGATACGTACACAGTAATGGATAAAATCGAGTCAGCAAGAAACGAATTAATGGAGCATATAAAAGCAATTTTTGATCCTAAATCAGCTTCGCAATCTGATGACAACCCAGTTTCCGTTTATCTTCCTAAATTAACTATTCGTTTGACGTAAGAATTAAAACTATAATTTAAATATTATTTATTAACGATTATAGCCTATGGCAAAGATTCGCTTTTCGAGTACTAGTAGAATTTGGGAAATATACCTTTGGTGCTTTATTGCTCTTCTTGTTGGGGGTAGGCCATTTTTTTTTGCGGTAATACTTGGAGAGTATAGGTATAATGATTTTTACTTAAAGTACTATACTGATATATTATTTGCCATATTAGTCTTTATATTTCCTTTTTTGTTTAAACTCATTTTCTCTGCACTTCCTTTTGAATATGTAAGAGATAAAAGAAGAGACGGGATACTTCATGATAATTTATTAGACAAAAACATTATTAGAGAAAAGTCTATTTCAAATTACAATCTAATAACAGACGCAATAAACCACAAGAATATACATATAAATACAGAACAAAGTTCTACAGATAAAGAGGAAATATTATTGGAAGTTTTTTTAAGCAAATCACGGCAAATAGCAGAAAAATTATATTCTCGTAGCGGTGTGTATCTTCTTATTGGTTGTTTGATTGCATTTGCAGGAGTATTATTTTTTTATTTCCAAACGACCACTTTGCATAATGCGCTTACTCCCATATTGAAAGAAATTGACACTTCAAGAATATTATTTGAATATTTACCAAGAATTGGAACGTTAATTTTTGTTGAGGCAATTGCCTTCTTTTTTCTGAAGCAATATAGAGTTACAATGGAGGAATATAGATATTATGAAGCAATTAAGCGACAAAGAGAAAATCAATTAATGACATTTAATTACTTTAAAGATTATAATAATAAACCTGAACTCTTCGAAAAACTAATTAGCGCACTAAATTTCGGTGACAATCCCAACAAACTTGCAGCAGGTGACACTACTACATTTATTGAAACAGAAAAATTAAATAACAAGGAAATTGATTTTACAGAAAAACTTTTAGAATTTATTAAATCTTATAAGAGATAATGCTCTAATTTCCTCAAGAAAATACAACTTCGCACAACACAAGCAAATACAAAACACATCACAGTAGCACACAGCCCAATAGCAACAAATCAATCCTGACAATTCTCTAATCCTGTAAATTCTGATTCCAACATTCTTTTCTTTTCCGTAATGGAAAGTACAGAAACGCCGAGCACACAACAAAAAACAGCTCCCCCCCAAAAAAAATCACTTTCAAAATTTCCTCAGGTTACAGCACTATATATACCCCGCACAAAACCAATCACTTAAAGCCGAAAAAAGTTTTATGGTACCGCACTAAT
>JAFDXS010000630.1 GCA_018267795.1 Bacteroidota bacterium
CGGCTTCTTCGTAAGAAGGGTAGTTGCTTACCACTTTGTAGCCAGCAGTATTGCCTATAAGAAAACTATAGCCCTCGCGTATAGTTTCATCATCTTCTATAATGGATACTCTGATATCAAGATCGCGACTCATTATTACAGATATTTAAAAGTTATAAAATTCCGATACTTTGTTCAATATTCAATCACACCAATCAGGATATTTTCGTAGTTACCTTGAAGGTAAGACTAATAACAGTGCCTTTCCCCTCCTGTGAGTCAATGTACAACTTGCCATGTATGCGATTAGCACGCACATTCATATTGTCTATTCCATGCCCTCTTTTTACATGCTGCAAGTCAAAGCCCTTGCCATTATCGGACAGTATTATTTGTAAAACATCTTTTCTTTTGAAAGTTATTTCCAGCTTTACCTTAGTTGCTTTTGAATATTTAAGACAATTATTCAATGCCTCTTTAAATATCATAATGAGGTTACGGCTTACATCCAAGGGCATACGATAGTTTTGCCACCTGCTGTCTGTGCCGATAAATGTAAACTCTACATTGGTGTCCTGGAATAGCTCAATGCCTACATCTCTTATGCGGTGTAAGATTTCATACAGGTTATCATTAGTTGGCTTTAATGACCAGAGTATATCTTTTGTGCCGCTATATAGCTGGCCTGTATTGTCCTGTATCTGGTCCAGTATGCGGGCTATATCTGGTGTTACGTTGTCGATTTTATTTTTAAGCACATTGGCAAGTACGTTGATGCGCGTTATTTTATTACCCACCTCATCATGAAAGTCTTCGGCGGTACGCATTCGTATTTTCGCCTGTTCTTCAGAGCGAAGCTTTTGAAGTAGTTTTTGACGATTTTGTTTTCGTGTATTTACTATGTATTGGATAGTTATCCCCAGCAATATGCATCCAAGGAGTATGATGAGCCTGAATAAGCCTGTTTTTTGAAAAGGGGTAACAATAGTAAAGCTATATGTCAGGTCCTGCACTTGTTTATTGCCGTTTCCTGTAATGCACTGTACATGAAAAGTATAATTGCCCGGTGGCAGTGCAGAATAGGTGACTGAATTTGTAGCAGACCAGCTTGACCATGGTGCATCAAGTCCATCCATAGAATAGCGATACAGTAACTGGTCGCCACCACTAAGCGAAATAGCCTGGAAGGTAAATGTTATATTGTTTTTCTGATAAGGCAGATGAAGACCGTAAGGTACGCTGTACCAATTGTCAGTACTGTCAAAATATGTAGTGTCTGTAATGTTTTCGCCAAAAAGCTTTACTGATTGCATGATAACACTTATAGGCTTAGCCGCTACTATTTTAGTATGTGGCTGATAGTGTATAGCTCCATTGGTAGTGCCAAACCATATACTGCTGTCGCGCATTTTAAAGACAGCGTTATGGTTGCTCTCCATGCCTGCAACGCCTTGCCCCTTGCCATAAAAGCTAATGAAGGCCTGACCTTTATCATCTATAGTTATTTTGTGCAAGCCATAACCTGTGCCCAGCCATATATTGCCGTCATCATCTGTAACTATGTTGTAGATAAAATCTGATTGCAACCCATTTTGCTTATTGTAGATGTGTGCAGTCCGCTTTATGAAATCATATCTTATTACACCATTGTCACTTGTGCCTGTCCATAATTCGTTACCCCGTATGGTAAAACACTGTGCATCCGCACTGTCGAGCACGGTATTTGTTTTTAACTCTGTT
>JAFDXS010000631.1 GCA_018267795.1 Bacteroidota bacterium
TTTCCGCTTTTTTCCGCTTTTTTCTGTTAAAGAAAATATGATATACGCGCCTATAGCGGATTACGGAGGAAATTTCCGATGAGGCGGTAAATTTACCAACCGGAAATTGGGTTTACAGCATGTCAAAGAACTTATTATGCATATTATCCTGATTGGACTAATTGCATATTTCAGGGGATGTATCTCGATCTTTATGTCTTTCCAAAGGACTCGATGAGAAAGTTCTCATTTCATTCGACATGACGGCGTTGATGAGACTCGCCCTGACCTGGCAAGGTAGGATTATTAACAAGGGGTTTCCAAAAAAACATATCCACATTATAGGGAGGTGAACGGGGTAAATGCCGGGGGATTTTTTCTATTTTTTCGCTGTTTATAAAAATTTGGTTTCAATCTTGCAATTGAAAATAAATGAACGTAAACAACGTTTTATAAATTCAAACGAATATCATACACACCGATAACGCCGGATACATGAAATTAAAACTTCTGCTGAGTAATTTGTTTTTATTGCTGAGCATCGGCTTGCAAGCGCAAGAATTAATAAAAGGAAAGGTAACAGACGCTGTTACTAAAGAAGTCCTACCATTTGCAACGATAAAGCTGGGTAATAGCGGGCAGGGTACCGTTTGCGACCTGAATGGATATTTTGAAATACATGTGCCCAATGGTGTATCATTTATTGAGATAAGATACCTGGGATATAATAGCAAACGGATAGAACTCCCCTATAACGGCAGAGAAATAAGTATAGGACTAACGCCAGAGCAAGGCAACCTAAAAGAAGTGGTAGTAAGGCCACCATACGATAAAATGCGGCGCCTGATAAACCTGACTATAAATAACAGAGACAAAAACAATCCTGATAAATATGACTGGTACCGATGCAAAATATACTACAAGATGGTGTGTGATGCCATCTTCCCGGATTCTGTGCTGAATGATACAAGCAAAGACGCTAAAGAAATAAGGCAATTTCTAAGCAGCCAACACCTGTTAATGTCTGAAACCTATAGCATACGCAGCTGGCGCAAACCGCAACAACTACAGGAAGAAGTAGTAGCCTCGAGGCTTTCCGGATTTAAGAAATCGATGTTTACCAGCCTGGTGACTAATACCCTGCCCTTCCACTCTTACAATGACTACCTGACATTGAATGGGAAAGACTATAAAAACCCAATAAGCAAAGGCTGGGGACAGCACTATACGTTCAACCTGAATGATGAAATACTACAGGGCAAGGATACAGTATGGGTGATGAGCTTTCGCCCTAAGGGAACCTTTGACGGACTGAGTGGAACCGTATATATAAACTCTGACGGGTACGCTATAGAACACCTGATAGCAACAGGTGAAAACAAACAACTGAAACATAGCGTGCGTATAGAACAACAATATGTAAAAACAAATGGCAGATGGTTTCCCAGCCAACTGAACTATATAATAGATTGGCAAATAAAGGCAGATAAGAACCTAAGCTATACACTGCACATGAAAGGAAACTCGCAGATAGACTCTGTGAGCTGGAATGAGGATAAAAGCTTTCGTTTTGATAAAGTGCACACCGTGAAGCTAATGCCCAATGCGGATGAGCTAAATGATGTGAGCTGGTATGCATTAAGACCATCATCGCTGGACGATAAAGAGCTCCGCACTTACCAGTTTATGGATAGCCTGGGGGACAAATATCATTTCGATAAGATAGTATCGTACATGC
>JAFDXS010000632.1 GCA_018267795.1 Bacteroidota bacterium
CGCCATACTGGTCGGCCCTGAAGAATAATGAAATGGGAATAGCTGATAAGCTGAACAGCGTGAAAAAAATAGTGGTATCTACAACATTAAAAAATGCTGAATGGAATAACAGCAATATAATAAATAGGAATGTAGCAGAAGAAATAAAAAAGCTAAAGGAAGAAGGCGGTAAGGATATACTGGTGGCCGGCAGTAGCACGCTGGTGGAGACACTGATGAAGGCCGGCCTGGTAGATGAGTACCATATACTGCAGCACCCGGTGATAATGGGTAGCGGGCTGCGCTTCTTCAGAGAAAGCATGCCGGTGACCAAGCTGAAGCTGGTGGAGACGAGAGATTTAGGAATGGGGGTGAGCGCGCTTATTTACCAGCCTGATAAGGGGTAACGCCTGTATTTACTTCTGACACAAAGCGTCTAAACCCATATAGAAAACTAATGCAGTTTATATTTTAGCTGTATCTGCATGTAATTACGATCCAGATAATTATTGCCGGGAGCGACTATATTGTTAGCGCCCAGGCGGTAAGATAAGCCAGCCTTGAGAAAAGGGAATATTGCATACTCAGTTCTCAGTAACATCCCCAGATCTATAGGCGGTGCGACTTTGAGATCATTATCATACATTACCGTAACATCATGGTCCTGGAGTAGTCTTTGCAGATCGGCACCGGCCGATAAAGTAATTTTTTTAGAAAGGCTGTAGTTAGCCATTGGAGCAAATTGCAGATAATTGAGCGATGAGGATGAAGCAACCACGGGAGCTGGTGATGGTTTGCCCGGAGGTGAGTAAGGAGGAGGCTGAGAAGAGCTACCAGATGATGCAGCAGCAGTGTTGCCTACATAAGCCATCGTTACTTCAAGGCCCAACTTATTGCCCAGCTTTTTATCTATTGCAGCACCTATTGCATAGCCTGTATTGATGGTACCATAATTGAACCCGGCCGCTACGCTAAGATTTATATGCTTGTGACCGGAATTATTTTCTGTTTTCGTGTAGGATAACATAGGCTCTTCATAGCCGTGCTGCCGCATTTTCTGTTCAAAGCCGGGGGTATCTATCTGTTCCTTTGGATGTTGTAGTGAAGTGTTTTCAGGAATATTATTATAAGCAACAGAGATATTATTAGTAAGCGTATCTAACGCATGAGTTGTTTGATTTTTATGAGGTATTGTTGTCGTAGAATTATAATGAGCAGCCGGCTGCACACTTGCGGACTTTATGTTTACACTGCTATTGGCAGACGGAGTAAGGGGAGCAACCGGGGAAACGTGTTGCGTGGATGCATACTGAATAGCAGGAAGCTCTTTCTTCGAGCGTATGGCAATAATGCTGATAAGCAAAATAGCCACTGATGCAGCAATGCCGGATGAAAAGTAAGCAAACACTAGAGCACGCTTTTTGCGCCTGGCGGCGGCGAGCTGTACAGTAAGATTCTCCCAATCATTGGCATCGTATTCGTATGATACCCCGCTCACTTTTTTCGCAATGAGCCTGTCAAATTCATTTGTGCTCATATAGCCTGTTTTTTTTCATTATTTTCTGTTGCAGTATGTTCCTGGCATGGTGTACGTGCCAGGATGATGTATTAATGCTGATATTGAGCATTGCGGCGATCTCATTGTGATTAAACCCTTCAAAAGCAAAGAGATTAAATACGGCGCGTGTGACGGGTGGCAAGCATTGCAGCATAGCAATCAGCTCGTGCGCATCCATG
>JAFDXS010000633.1 GCA_018267795.1 Bacteroidota bacterium
AAGGCCCGTTAAAGGATATGTTACTGCCTGGGTTCAGTATAAACTTCCTTTTAAAGAACAGTTGCTTAAAGGTTACAGAGTAGTCACCATTGTCTATATTATAGCCGCCATACATGCGTATATCGTTATTCGCAGGTATTTCCATTCTTATGGAGCCGGTGCCTGTAGCATTTATCGCGTCTCCCGTTGTCGGGTCGAGTACCAGGGTCATTATAGCCAGGTCATTCATTTCTGCAGCTATATTTATGCTTAGCTTATTCCGGTTTTTGCGTGTTGCCTTTTCTTGTTCCTTACCATAGGTTTTAAAGCTCACGTAAGAATAGCTGCCGGTACCATTACCATAGCTCACAGGTATATATATATGAGATCTGCCTACAGGTACGGCATTGTCAATGTTCATTCTTATATCATTGAATTTGCCTCTTATTGTCAGCGGGTCAAATGATGCTACCAGGCTGCCGTAGAATATTTGGTTTTCATAATCATGCAGATTAAATACTTCAAATTTATCTGAGGTCAGTCTTAGGTTAAGGCTCATATCCTTAAAGTGGTCATGACTAATATATCCGTTTAGCTGTGCTTTGTTTTTATAGCTGTCATACAGGGTTATTTGACCAAAGTCAATCTTTGTATTACTTACATTTATGTTCCCTTCCGGAATAGTAAAGTAGCTACCCAGGAAGTCTATACGCATACCCGCATTTTGCAGGGCTACTTTCCCGCTTATATCTGGTTGCTGCGATGTGCCTTTTATAGCAATGCTGCCATTTAGGTTACCGCTTACCTTGCTTATATAGCCTATAAAGAAGGGCTCTACCCAGGATACAGGTACTGCATTAAACTGGATATTGCCATCCAGTTGCTGGTAAGTATTTTTATCAAAAGACATATTGCCCGATGCGGTAAGCGACGATGCCTCTCTGTATATGCCTGTTTGCGGGTCCAGGCTCAGCAATCTTTTAGCGCCGTCATAGCTGCCGGAGAGTGCAATGTTTCCAATAGTATCTGTGCCCAGTTTCACATTATTTGCTTTCAGGTCTGCTGTAGCAAAATAATTTTTGAACAAATGAGTTATCTGCACAGTACCATTCACGCGCCCGTCAGGTTGGTACGCTGCTAGCCCTCCCCATGCACCAAACTGTGCAAGGTCCAGGTTATCGGTTTTTATCATTAAATCCTGCTCAGTTGTCTCATACTGAGTGGTCACATTTATATGCTGCAAGCCGGATAGAAGATTTAGGTTTTTTATCAGCAGGTAATTATTGGCGAACACAATAGTATTCCCGGCAGGAATATTCCATTTCGTTTGATTCAGATAAAATTCAGATGGTAATATGGAAATTGTGAGCGAATCCCCATGAGCTATTGCATTACCATTAATAGTGGCCGAGGTAAAGGCTTCAGGTGCTGCAGTGGCAATATTAAAGTGTAGGGAATCATTACCTAATGTAGTAGTAACGCTCAGTGAACCACTAAGAATGCTGTCTGCAAGCGTAATGTTTTCTACCTGTGTATTTAACGACAAAAGATTAAAGCTTCCCTGCCCGTCAATAGAAATATTTGTAAGCTGATAGCCGCCAATATAGCCATAAGGCACCTTAGCATTAAGGGAAAGCTTCTGCTCTGCTGTATTTAGCGATCCATTTATTGTTGCATCATTAAAGCCGCCCATTGCCTTATTCAGCACATTCAGTAGCTTATCAATGTTCCTTGTA
>JAFDXS010000634.1 GCA_018267795.1 Bacteroidota bacterium
TGCTAATGCCGGTAAATGTTTGCGTAGTGCCGTCTGTAAATACAACTGTAAATGTAGCTGTAGCTGACCCGCTACCCGCCGTACATAACACTTCTACCTCTGCAGCAGATTGTGGTGTTACGAAGGTCAGACTACCGGTATCATTTGCATTGGGCAAGTGCAGCACATTATTTGCTGTATAGCTTGCTAACTGCCAGCTGAGACCTGTAGTCAGGGAGCTGTTAATAGTACCACTGGTAGGCAAATAATAACTTGGCGTACCACTATAGCTATAGTTTTGAGCTACAAAAGCGTTATTTACACCGTCAAAGCCCGTGGAAACGCTTACTGAACTTGCCGAGGGACCTGAGCCATCTGCCACCAGATCCTGGTTATATCCGGTAACCGCCACAGGTGTGTACACTACTGCCGAAGCCGTGAAAACACTCAACATTAGAGATAGGCAAAGGGTAAAACTCTTCATACCAATTTTACTTACAAAGTTTAAAGAATAGGGGCTGCAAAACATATATTTAAAACAGAAAGTTCAACTTTTAGTTAATATACAGAATTGCCTTCCAAGAACACACATGCAATAGACGATCTTTTCACCTAAAAGGTTGGCTATTAATGCATATTTCCTCAATTATATAAAGAATTTTTTTGCCTTCAAAATATTCTAAAATAATACTCGTAAGATAACTGATTGTTAATGCCTTATTTATTAAACAATAATGGATTGCATTTAGCCGAATAATAATATTGTATTATAGATGAAGGTGCATTTACCTTAATTATTCTTAAAAAAGCGATTAATGTTGCTGCTTTTTCTATTTTTGAAGCTGACTAAGATGTAAGAATGGCACCAGGAAAAAAAGCAAAACCTTCGTATGTATATGCAATCATAGGCGTATCTCTTGTATTGTTTCTTTTAGGAACGCTGGGATGGCTTGTGATAAACGGCCGAGCGCTTACACGCGCATTCAAAGAAGACCTTGAAGTAAATGTAAACTTCCACGATAATACGAAGGAAGAAAATGTACAAAAGATGAAATCTATCCTGGACCAGCAACCTTTTGTACGTGAAGCCAGGATAATAACTAAAGAAGAAGCCATAAAAATGGAAAGCCAGGTAGAGGGCGAAAACCCTGTAGATCTGCTAGGCTATAACCCACTATTTTCATCAATAGCACTCAAGCTGCATTCAGAATATGTAAATAAAGACAGCCTTGAAAAAGTAAGGCAATTCATAATGCAAAGCAATGTGGTGCGGGATGTAACATGGCCTAAAGTGGTAGTAGATAAAATGAACAGCAATTTCCGCAAAATAGGCATAGTGCTGGCTGTTATTTCTTTTATACTTTTTATAGTAGTAATCTTCCTTATTGACAATACAGTACGCCTTGCAATGTTTAGTAATCGCTTTTTGATTAAGACAATGCAAATGGTGGGTGCTACACGCTGGTTCATATCCCGCCCATTTGACAGGCGCGCCGTTATCAATGGGCTTATCAGCGGTATCATTGCTGTATTAGCGCTATGGATGGTAATATCATTTGCGTATGCCCAACTGCCTGAGCTGAAGTTGCTCAAGAATACAGGTATGCTGGCTGTGCTAATGACGGGTATGATACTAATGGGCGTATTGATATGCATGATAAGTACGCACCGCTCTGTACTTAAATATTTAAAACTACACGTAGACGATCTTTATTAATTTTATCATAATCACTTT
>JAFDXS010000635.1 GCA_018267795.1 Bacteroidota bacterium
ATTCATCTGTTCCCATATAGTCGGCATAGCCCATAAAGGCTTTATTGCGCCAGGCAGTATTTTCAGAGTCAGGTTTAGGCCTTCGTCTGCCACCCAGCCCCGGCATATGTATATATCGGATGCCTGCTTTTTGCAATGAGTTGCTCAAGGCATCCTGGTTAAACTGCGGATATTTATTTGACCCCGGCAGGCTGCGAATATCTGCCAGTACTTTAATATCAAAAGATTGCAGCATGGCAATAAATTTTTCTATCGGATGTGTTGAGTGCCCAATAGTCCAGACAATCTTATGGGGAGCAGGTTCCTTCATATACCTTGTTGCACAATAATAATACCATAATAGGTAGCTATCATGAATCTTATATTTGTAGCGCTATGAACTTATTATTTGTGTGCAGCCGCAATAAATGGCGTAGCCCTACTGCAGAGGCAATTTTTAAAAATAATGATGAACACATGGCTCGCTCAGCGGGCACTGAAAACAGCGCACGTATCAGGATAAATGAAAGTATGATAGGCTGGGCTGATATCATATTTGTAATGGAGAAAAAGCATAAGCTAAGGCTCATCGAAAAATATGCAGAGCTGCTGGAGGGCAAAAACATCGTAATTCTGGATATTGAAGATAATTATCAGTATATGGATCCCGAACTGGTTGCAATGCTAAAAGAAGCTGTAATGCCCTACCTTAAATAATAGGGCATTACAGCGGAAATCCATTATTTTTTCTTTGCAAATACCTGTAGGTTTATAGTAGGCTCTTGCGAAATAGCTTTAGGGTCGCCTGATACACCATAGTTCATACGATTAAGCTTAAAAGAACCTTTAAACATATAGCCACCCTTTGTTTGCGTAGCAGTGAAAGGTATCTCCACAGGTTTACTCGTGCCTTTTATGGTTAATGTTCCGTACGCCACATATTTACCGCCACTACCGGTCACCTTAGTAGATCGAAAATGCATAGTAGGATATTTATCAGCGCCAAAGAATTTCTCCTTTTTCAGGTCATTATCCCGCATGCCAATACCCGTATGTATAGAGTTTACATTTACACTCACATCAAAAGAAGATGACGCGGCTTTGTTAGGGTCAAAAATTATTTTGCCCTGTAGCCCCGTAAAAGTACCCGTAACGGTACTCTTCCCCATCAGGTGGTTTTCAATTTTAAATTCCACTCTCGAGTTCGCGTCTGTTGGCACATATTCCTGTGCTAATGCCTTGACACTGACTGTAAGTGCTATCGAAGTAGCGACTGCCGCTGCAAAAATGTTGCGCATTTCCATAAATAAGCTGTTTGGTTAAACAATTAATTTGTTAAAGGGCAGGACATTCGTACAGCTTACCAAATCTGTGCCATTGGATGTAAATATATTTAGGCTCCACTTGGATATCAGCTAAAAAAGAAAATAAATATACCAATAGCAGCACTCGTAATAGCCGCTATCAGCACGGCTCCTGCTGAAATATCCTTAATTATTTTCACCACAGGATGCCATTCTTTATTGCAATACATATCGCATAGCATTTCTATCCCGGTATTCAGTGCCTCTACTATCCATACCAGGCCGATAGCTATGGAAATAGCTACCCACTGCATGGCATGTAGTCCTTTATAAATGCCACCCGCTATTACAACAATGGTTATAAATGCATGCAGGCGGGCATTTGGCTCTTGTCTGAATAATTGCGCTATACCTTTGAACGCATAAACAA
>JAFDXS010000636.1 GCA_018267795.1 Bacteroidota bacterium
CTGTGAAGTCATAGCCATATATATCTAACAGGTCCGTCAGCAATAATTCCACTTCTTGATCCTTTATAACATTTGCTTCCAAGTTTTTCTTAGTTTATATACTGCTTCAATATTACCACCAATTTATCTACGTCTATCGGCTTAGATATATATCCGTCGGCGCCAGCACTCAGGCACTTCTCTTTATCACCAAGCATTGCCTGTGCAGTAACTGCAACTACAGGCAAGCCATCATGCAGTTCTTTTATACGCGGAATGGCCTCATAGCCGTCCATTTCAGGCATCATCATATCTATAAGAACTATGCCGATGTCTTTATCTTTTGCAAGGATACCTAGTCCCTCTATAGCGCCGGGAGCAGAAATAATATCATAACCTTTAGCACGTAATACAGCAGATAATGCAAAGATATTTCTTGCGTCATCATCTATTATCAGCAACTTTTTGCCGGTATTCCCCATAAATTAGTTAATACAAATTTTATATGCTTTTATCATACAGCCATACCCTTAGTAAGGAAAATAGCTGGTCTATATCTACGGGCTTCGTAATATAATCGGAAGCACCTGCATTAATACATTTTTCCCTGTCGCCGGACATTGCCTTTGCAGTAACTGCTATCACCGGCAGGTTCCTGTATTTAGGGTTTTGCCTTATGCGAGTAGTAGTCTGGTAACCATCCAACTCAGGCATCATCATGTCCATCAGTACTATATCTACATCCTGGTTCTCTTCCAGCTTTTGCAGTGCATCCTTACCATCAATGGCGGTTACCACATTCATATCAAGGGTTTCCAAAGCTTTGGTTAATGAGAATATATTGCGCACATCGTCGTCTGCTATCAGTACTGTTTTATTCTTCAGCACTTCTCTCAAGCCGCCGAACTTTTTCTGCTTTCCATTTTTATTCGCATTCGCTTTATTATCTTCTACCAGGTGCAGGAATAAGGAAACTTCATCCATTATTCGCTGGTAAGAATGCGCTGTTTTTACTACTATGGAATCCGCATATTGTTTTATGCGTTGCTCCTCCGCCTTTGAGAGACTCTTACCTGTGAAAATAATTATTGGCAGATCTTCAAGTCCGGGATTTTTCTTTACCTCTTCCAGTGTCTCGTATGATTTTGCATCAGGTATGCCCATGTCCAGTATTACACAGTCTATATCTTCGCTGGTAAGGGCATTAATACCCTCTGACACAGTGTTTTTAATTTCTGTATTTATATCCAGGTTCTCCAGGAAGTAGGCAAGCGCTTTTGCGTGTTTGGCATTTTCTTCTACTATCAGCACTTTCTTGGTTTCCCTATTTATTACGTACTCTATCTTTTGGAATATTTCTTGCATTTTTTCAAATGCTACAGGCTTATTTATAAAATCAACAGCACCCTTCAGCAAGCTTTCATTTTTCATCTCGTATGATGACATGATATGCACCGGTATATGCCTTGTTTGCTTGTCTGCCTTTAGCTCCTCCATTGCTTCCCAGCCACTCTTTATAGGCAGCTGTATATCAAGCAGTATGCCTGTTGGCATATAGTATTTCGCGAGGCCTAATGTTTCATCTCCCCTTACAGATACCACCCCTTTATATCCTTTTTTGCGGGTATAGTCCAGCAGGGATTTTGCAAAGTTGGTATCATCTTCTACTATCAGTATTACTTTGTCATTGTCTTTTATATTGTTCCTGTCGTCCGGTATGCTTTCAGGTAT
>JAFDXS010000637.1 GCA_018267795.1 Bacteroidota bacterium
ACTGGTGCCGGAATTAAAAAAGTTAGGTATCCGTTCGGTGAACCTCAGTTTAGATACTTTAGACTGGGCGCGTTTTATTGACATTACCCATCGCGATGAGCTATCTAAAGTATTGCTTACCCTGGAGGAGTTATTAAAATATGGCTTTGAAGTGAAGATAAACGCGGTGGTAATGGACGGTAAAAACACAGCGGACATTATACCCCTTGTTCAGTTAACCAAAGACACCCCGATAAGCGTTCGCTTTATAGAAGAAATGCCTTTCAATGGCAGGCCGGATGAGCAGATTAACCTGCACTGGGATATGCCAAGAATATTAAGCACCATACAAGACCATTATCCCTTAATTCACAAACTGCAGGACCCAGCCTATTCTACTTCTTTCAATTACCAAATACCCGGCCACAGGGGCACAGTGGGCATCATTGCAGCCTACACCCGTTCGTTTTGCGGCACTTGCAATCGCTTACGCATTACGCCGCAGGGCATTTTAAAAACATGCCTGTACGACAATGGTGTTTTAAATATTAAAGACATGCTGCGCAATGGCGCTGCAGATGACGAAGTAGTAACACAGCTACTAAACAGCCTGAATACACGAGCTAAAGATGGCTGGGAGGCAGAGCAAAAAAGGCTCAATACCGGCTTACTTCATGAATCAATGGCTGCCATAGGCGGATAAAATATTTAATGATGGTTACCGTAGGGGAAGCTGAAAATATTATTCTAAGTCAGGTTAGAGATTACGGTTCGGAAACCGTGATACTCAATCGTTGCATAGGCAGGGTATTGGCTGAAAACATATTGGCAGACCGCGATATGCCGCCCTACAATAGAGTTACCATGGATGGTATAGCCATTCAATATCAGAATATAGCCAATAGGATAATAGCATATAAAATAAAAGGAACGCAGGCCGCAGGTGAAGACCCTATAAATATTTCACAGACCACTGAATGCATTGAAATAATGACTGGTGCTGCCTTGCCTGAAAGCCTGGACACAGTGATCCGCTACGAAGATCTGCATATAGAGAATGGTTTAGCAACCTTAACAGCAGATCCTAAAACTATTATTAAGGGACAAAACGTTCACTATAAGGGTAAGGACAGGAAACAGCACGATATAGTTGCTAAAGCCAATCAGCTCATTACTCCTGCCAGTATTAATGCAGCAGCAACGGTTGGCAAATCGACACTACTGGTTAAGAAGCTGCCACGCGTTGTTATTATATCTACAGGCGATGAATTGGTAAATATTGAACAAATACCACTACCCTTCCAGATAAGAAGCTCTAACAGCGCAACTATACAAGCTGCACTACATCAATATTGCATACAGGCAGATATCCTGCATATAGCAGATGATATGCAGCAAACCAAAGCTGAATTAAAGAGATGCCTCAATCAATATGATGTCATACTGCTTTCCGGCGGCATATCAATCGGCAAATTCGATTATATACCAGCGGCTCTGGAGGAGCTATCAGTAAAAACACTTTTTCATAAAGTGCAGCAAAGGCCAGGCAAACCCTTTTGGTTTGGCACGCATAGTAGGGGCGCTATAGTATTTGCTTTCCCGGGCAACCCTGTTTCTACTTTCATGTGCCTGTATAGGTACTTTATCCCCTGGCTGCAAGTTTCTCTCGGTTTAGTAGTTGATGCTAAGTATGCGGTATTAAATGAGGACCTTAATTTTGCTCCGGC
>JAFDXS010000638.1 GCA_018267795.1 Bacteroidota bacterium
CGGTCTTCCTCATGCAGAGAAGTAGTAAGCATCATTACAATACAGTTTTTGCGTACTTCTTCAGGAAGATTTTTATAGCTTTCAAGGAACTCGAACCCATTCATTTCCGGCATGTTTATGTCGAGAAATATTAACTGTGGTAATTTTTCCGGCTCAGCGGCATGTGCTGAGAGGTAAGCAATGGCATCGACTGCAGACTCCATGCTTAAAACTTCTTCGGCATAGGAATTGCGCTTCATTACCCGTTCTATTACATAACGATCGATATAGGTATCATCAATAATCATTACTGTCCTGTACTTGTATTTTGATTCCATACTCAGCTTATTGTTTTATGTAAATTGGGCAGTTCTATAATAAATTCAGAACCTTTATTTAACTCTGAATGCAACTGAATCGTGCCACGAAGTTTTTCAACCGTTTCCTTAAGGATGTATAAGCCCAAACCTGAGCCTTTAGACACCTTGGATACGCGGTAAAATATCTCGAATATTTTGTCGTGCTTTTCTTTACTTATACCTATGCCATTATCCTTTACAATAAGTATCGCTTTTTCAGCGTCAGCAACTACGCTTATTTGAATAGAAGGATCAGGTTTTGAATAATCGCTATAACGAATGGCATTGGAAACAAGATTATTGATAATGATACTGATGCGGCCTTCATCAGAATAAAATGGAGCCAAGGCCTCTATGTTAACCGATATGTCTATCTGCCTGTTTTCAGGCGCCATATACTTAAGACCCGATACAATATCATTTATCAATTCCGGAAAATGAATTTCCTGCTGCTTTAGCTCCATTCGCGAATTGCGGGAGTAATCGAGAATGTCGAGTATGAAACCATCCAGCTTATTAATGCTGTCCTTGATGAGCTTGAGGTCGCCAATAAGCATTTCGTCTGATGCATCCGCCTCTATGAGCTCAACCATGCCTATAATGGACGACAATGGCGCACGCAGATCGTGAGACACGCTATAAACAAACCTATCCAGCTCATTATTAGATTTTTTCAATTCTTCATTAGACTGCTGCAAAGCATCCTCATACTCTTTGCGCAGGGTAACATCACGAAAGTTGACAACTATTCCGTTTACCGCTTCATCATGCAACAAATTAATTGCCGCACCTTCGCACCAGATAACTGTACCGTCCTTTCTTACCTGCCTGTAAGAATGCTCAATCGTCTTGCCAGGCGCATGCAGAACCTTTTGTAATACTTCGCGGGCCTGCAATTTATCTTCTTCATAAAGGCGACTGAAAGCACCCCTACTCATAATTTCATTGGCAGTGTAACCAGTAATGCGATACACTGAATTGCTTGCATAATTTATCTGCAGCTTTTCGTCTAAGACGAGAATAGCATCTACTGCGTTTTCAATTAAAGAACGAAATTTGTGTTCACTATTCTTCAAAGCATCTTCTGCTTCTTTACGTTGTGTGATGTCTGATGTAAAGCCGTCTAATCTTATTATTTGCCCATCAGCATTCATTGTTGGCGTCAACTTCGATTCCATCCAACGAATGTCTCCATTGCTATGGCGTATCCTGTAAACATTAACAATAGACTTACCCTGATCTAATAAAACCTGATTTTCAGCTATTACATGCCGGTCTTCTTCTAATATTAAATCGAACCACAAATTGGCATTTTGCTTAAAATCTTCAACCGTGTACCCGTAAACCTTTTCACATGCTGAAGACAT
>JAFDXS010000639.1 GCA_018267795.1 Bacteroidota bacterium
GGGCTGCAGGCAGGCGAATTCATACATACGTTTGGCGATGTACACCTGTACAATAATCATATAGAGCAGGCTAAGCTGCAACTGACAAGAACGCCTTATGCATTGCCTACTATGAAGATCAATCCTGAGGTGAAGGACCTGTTTGACTTCAGGTATGAAGACTTTACGCTGGAAAACTACCAGCACCACCCGGCCATTAAGGCACCTGTGGCTGTGTAGGGGTTTGGTTTTGCATTTTTACCTTTTACTTTTGAGCTATAATGACGATTTCTGCTATAGTTGCCGTATCTGATAACAATGCTATAGGGCATGAGAACCAGTTGCCATGGCATTTGCCGGAAGACCTCAAATTCTTCAAGCGCACTACCCTGGGCAAACCAGTGGTGATGGGCAGGAAAACTTTTGAATCGCTGGGGAAGGCACTACCGGGAAGGCTGAACATAGTACTTTCAAGACAAGCAGACCTAAAACTGCCTGATGGGGTGCTACTATACAATAACCTGGAAGATGCGCTGAAGAAACTGGAAGGTGACGGAACGGAAGAGGCCTTTGTGATAGGTGGCGGCCATGTATTTGCCGAGGCTATGCCTTTGCTGGACAGGCTGTATATAACCCATGTACATACAACAATAGCAGCTGCGGACACTTTCTTCCCCGAGCTGGACCACAGCCACTGGAAGCTGGTGTGGGAGGAAGCGCACAACGCAGATGAAAAACATAAGTACGCTTATACTTTTCAACATTATGAACGTATAGACCTTTGAGCTTGCAAACACTGATAGAATACCTGAAGTATAAAAGGAAGGCAAAAACAAGGCATGGCATACACTCGCCATTTGTTTTCTCCTTTATAGAGGATGTGCTGCGCAGCAAGACTGTGATATCAAGATTGCAACTGGAAAAGTTTTTGCCGCTGGATGTGTTGTCGCTGAAGGGTGAACCGCTGCAATTGCTATACCGCATACTGAGCTACTACAAGATAAACAAGGTGATGAGCCTGGTGGAGGAACATGGCAAGGTGCAGATGTACCTGGGCAATGACCATATAGGCCACGAGCTGCAACCTACTAACTACCCTGCCGACTGCATACTGATGGATGTGAAAGACCCACATGCATGGAACGCGCTGTACCATATGTATGAACATAACCTGGGAGCTGATGGTGTGGTGGTGGTGACGAACATACACCAGAGTAAGCTACATGGGGAGGAATGGGAGAAGCTATATAGTAACAGTGCTGTGCGACTGAGCATTGATGCTTTTCATGTGGGCTTGCTTTTCTTTAAGGAGGATTTTAAAGAGAAGCAACATTTTATGGTGAAGTGAGTTTATGTTCTTGTTTTCTCTATTGAGTTATCCGTCCTACATGAGTCTACTTTCTTTTTGTCTTGCCAAAAATGAAAGTAGCAAAGAAAAAAGCGAGTTTTGGCAACTGCTCCGCATGCCAAAACGGGCTCTACGCCGGTTTAGCCGTTCGCTTATCGGCAACATGCGCTGAAATTATTGCCGCTTTGGGGAGCTATTGGGCTTTGGTATGCGTGGGGGGCTTTCTCTTTCCTATTTGGTTTTCTTTTGTCGTGTCTTCGGCAAAAATTAAGGCGCGATCATAGGCTGAGCTGTAGTGTGCTTATTGGGCTTTTTTGTTCGGAAGATGTATTAAATTTTTCGCGAGTGTTGTTGGTGAAGCACACTGACA
>JAFDXS010000063.1 GCA_018267795.1 Bacteroidota bacterium
AGCTAAAAGCATACTGGGCAAAGACAACGATGAGACTTATGTACTAGCTGCCATGATAGCCAATGCACGCCTGGCAGTAAAACCACAAAGCCGCTGGCAGAAATATGGTAAAATATTCAGCGAAGACCTAAGTAAGGCAAAAGAACTGAACCCTAACAACCCGCGTATGTATTACCTGCAGGGCGTAAGCAAATTCCACACCCCTAAAATGTTTGGCGGCGGTAAAAAAGCTTCCCTCCCATACTTCGAAAAAGCAGAACCTTTATTCGCAGCAGAAAGTAGCACAGACATTACAAAACCTTACTGGGGCAAAAATGAAAATGCCTACTTTATGGGCCAGTGTAAAGGCGATAATGCAGATAAGGAATAAAAGTATTTTTTAGGTTAGGCAATCCCATCCCGGCTATTTATAGCCGGGATTTTTTATGCATTATTCCGGATAAAAAATGCGATTTAATAATTCGATAATAGAATAATAACAAAAGAAACATTGCCTTAATGCAAACGTAACGTGTGCATAACTATTCCATAATTGTGTGTAGGTTCCTTTGCAGCAAAATATAAAAACATGAAGAAGTATCTACAATCCTTATTGCTGCCATGCATCCTATTACTATGCGCAGCAAATGTAAATGCCCAATCTAAATTGATCCATTATTGGCATTTCAATAATTTTACGACTGCCCCATCTGCCACAACAGTAAACGCATCGCACCCTTATAATGTACATGCTGACTATTCAAGTCTTGATACAAGCAAAGCACAGATAGTTTATCAAACAAGCGCCGGTACATCTGCTGCATTTTCTACCACTATTGATTATGCAAACCCTGGCGATACAATTAATGCACGCATGGGTCATAGCGCAGATGGCAGCACTATCAGCTGGGCTTTAAGGCCACGCAACAGGAGCGATAGTATGGAACTTCGTTTTTATATTCCTACTACACACTATAAAAACATCCTGATAAGATATGAATCACAGAGCTCATCAGTAACCAGCGGTCCGCTGCACCAGGTATTTGATTACAGTACAGACAGCGGTGCTACCTGGAAGACTACCGGCCTTTCTGTAGCAAGCGATTCTGCAGGCTTAGCTTTTGGCCCTGTATTCCCGGTATCTTTTACTACCGATACTACAGTGAATAATAATCCTAAACTGGTGTTCCGCATAAAGTTTGTTGGTAATAGCTCAGGAACTTCCGGCAATAACAGGTTTGATAATGTAACTGTAGATGGTGATACCATTATCCCTGCTACTACAGGTGGTGGCAGCGATACAGCCCATGTATTAGTACACTACTGGAACTTTAATAATTTCACAACCGTGTACCACAACCCGAATATACCTGCTATGAAAGCAGACTATTCAGTATTGGATACTAACATAACTGCTATAGTATATAAGTTATTACCTGGTACCTCTTCTTCATATGCAGGCTATATTGATAACTATTCTGTAGGGGCAGCCGACGCTGACGTAAATGACAGGACAATTGGTGGCGTGGCTACTCCGGATGGCAATTCATACAGGTTCCGCAACCCATCAGATAGCGCATATCTTCTGTTATATATGCCATCTATCAACTACAAAAACCTGGTAGTAAAATACGCGGTAATGGCATCAAGCTTCACAAGCGGTATGCTTAGAAATCAATACTCTTACAGCATAGATAGCGGCGCTACATGGAAGACAAGCGGCCTCAGCATTACATCTGATACTACCACACTGCTGTTTTCTTTAAAAACAATTGTAATCAACGATACTGCTGCTTACAATAATCCGCGCCTGGTTTTCAAAATAACGCCTCAGGGCAATACTTCAGCATCAAGCGGCAACAACAGGTTTGATAACATTACGCTCGATGGTGTGGTTATAGATTCATCTTTCCATTATCATCCTGGTCATGGTACAGCGGTACCATCGGTGAACACCGTTGCAGCTCAATGCACGCTATATCCTAACCCTGCTAATAGCACATTATATATTAATACACCTGCAGCAGGCAGCAAAATGATAACGATTTATAACGTAACAGGCCAGCGCGTTTACCTTTCTACCACACAAGACAGACTGGTAATGGCGAATGTAGCTGATCTGAGCAATGGTATGTATTATGTAAATGTTCGCACTGAAAACGGACAGACATATACTATGAAGTTTATAAAGAACTAATAATAAACACAGATAGATAGAAATGAAAGGTGGCCTGTTAGGCCACCTTTTTGCATTCTTAAAGCACTGTTAATATAGCCTTCCGGCCTTCGCTATGGTATGGTTTTGTCAAAAGCTAAGTAATAAAATGAATGGATTATGTGGTGCAAGACATACAAAACAACGATACTCACAGGCTTGATAGCATTAGTATCATTAAGTGCCTGTAAAAAATCAGACGATAATGTTTATCCACAGTCTGGTGTAATTGCCACAGGCAATAATGCATTACCCTCTGTAAATAAGCCGGTAGATATTAATGCAACGACAGGGCAGATAACGGGTACGGTATTACCGGCTGATGCTCAGCCAATAGTAAAGGCCGTACAACTGGACCAGGTATTTACAGCCATGCCCGACAAGAGCGGGAATTTTGTGCTGAGTGTTCCTAAGGGTACATATACCATTACCTTCAGCTCTATGACAGGCACTTACAAGGATGCTTCTGTAGGCAATGTACAGGTTATGAATGGTGCTTCTGTAAGTGTTGGCACGGTCATTTTAAGTAGACAATAGAAGTAATTTATATTTCCTCTCAATATTTCCTCTTTAATTTTCCTCTCTCTGTCAGGGGATGGCGCGATCAGCATCATCCCCTGATTCTTTTTATATTGTGCTATTTATTGATAATAAATAATAGTCCATGCAGCGCTATATAAATAAACTGCCTTATTTCTTTTGCTATCTCGCAGCTTTTGCCCTGGGCATGAAACAGTTGCGTGAGCCGGACGTTTGGTGGCAGCTGCTTTCTGGCAGGTGGATGCTGGAACATGGGCAGATAACCCGCAGCGATGTGTTTTCATACACAATGGCCGGCCATCCCTGGATAAATGTGAAATGGCTATACGAAATATTCATTGCCCTCTGCGAAAAAGCCTGTGGCCCTGATGGGGTAATATTGATACAGTCTTTGGTAAATGTGGCCATTGTTTATTTTCTGCTGCAGGTACTTAAGGTCCTTTCGCAACGTTTGCAACAATCGATACCTATATTATTCAGCGTTCTGTCAGTACTTTTATTTCTTGGCATTGTAGAGTATCGTATGGCAGGCCGGCCTGAGATGTTCAGCCACCTGTTCTCTGTATTGTTCCTTTACTTTTTATTGAAGTATGGCGACACTGAATGGAAGAAATTGTTTGTGCTTGTATTGCTTCAATGCCTATGGGCCAATATGCATGAGGGTTATCCCGTAGGTATTGTAATGCTCGGTACCTATGCAGCTGGAAGCTTTCTATCATGGTGGCTCCGGAAAGACACAGCCTCAGCCAAAACACTTGGCAGGGCAGTATTTATATTTATTGCCGCTATATTGGTAATATTATTGAACCCTAATGGCTTACAGCTATGGAAGCAACCGTTTGAAATATATCGCCAGGTATGGGCAAACAAATACACAACAGAACTTTATTCATTCTATCAACCTGAATACTGGACGATAGAAGCAAAATGCCACATAGTATTGCTTTGTGCCGTAGTCATCTTTTGGATATTTAAAATTCGTAATTGGAGATCGGCAAAAAATACTACTGCGTTCTCCCCCGCCTTATGTAGCTACCTGTTGCTTATTCCGCTCTTTGCCTACCTGTCACTCACTGCAAACCGAAATATTATTTTCTCTGAAATAGTATTATTCCCATCAGTTGCGATAATGATGGCCGTGATTTCTAAAGGCATTAAACAAAAAATGCCTGAGAAGACAAACTTACTGATAGCAACAGCCCTCGCAGTAATATTTTATATATGCATCATAAGCAATGCCTTTTATAAAGCCACAGGTTCAGTAAACAGGTATGGCATACACGTAAGCATGTTGCACAATCCACTGGGTGCAGCCGCATTTCTTAAACAGTACAACATTAAAGGCACAGCCTTTTCCGATTATTTTATCTCCTCCTATTTACTATGGGATCGCTATCCTGACTTTCGCTCCTATATAGATCTGCGTGATCTGGATGTATTTCCCGCGGCATTCTTTGATGATTACTTTGATATCTATGCGCACCCCGCACGCTTTCACGAGTTGGATACTAAATATAATTTCAATTACGTGGTGTTAAGTACCTCGCAGCTCATTCCCTTGCAGCGTGAGCTTTTTTGGAAGGAGGGCTACTATATGATCTATGCCGATCCGGTATCTGTCATATTCTTAAAACAGAATACAGGAAATAAACCGCTGATAAGCAACAGCGCCATACAAAAACCTTTCACCTGGCCGCAGCCAGCCGAGGATCCCACCTGGGCTACACTGTTAAGTAAGCTGCTAAACCCTGCTGTAAGCTATACTGATGAAGGTGAGGAACAAGCGCCTATCTATGCCGCAGAGTTTTATAATAGTATGCAGGACTATCCTGAGGCCATACATCAGCTGCTGCCACAGATGTCCCGTTTCGAAGATAATCCCCGTGCTTATAACACACTTGCACACAGCTATATGGAATACAGCAAAGTGACCAAAGAACCGCAACTGCAGCAGCTAAGGCGCGACAGCGCAATGATGATGCTGGATAAGGCAAAAAATGTGGAGTAAGCATTTAGCTATACCCATTTGTTTAATGATCATAAACATTTGTTGCCACAAGCTTTAGACAAAGGGCTTGTATGGGAATAGCATTGCCATATGGTATGGTATTATTAAATGCATATATGGAAGAATAAAGAACACACTTGCTATGGAAAAAGATTTGAAGAACCAGGAAGCGATAAACAAACTAAAGGAGATAGCCGAAGATGTAAAATTCTGTATGCTTGCTACCGCAGACACATCAAATGAATTATATGGCAGGCCAATGACTACGATGCAGGTAGAAGATAATGGAACGATTTGGTTTTTCACCAGCTCGCGTACAGACTTAGCAAACAAGGCTAAAGCAGACGATAATGTTTGCCTTAACTATGCCGACCCAGGCAAGACTACTTACTTAACGGTACAGGGAAAAGCAGAATTGGTAAAAGACAAAAAGAAAATGGAAGAGCTATGGAGCCCGATGCTCAAAGCATGGTTTCCTGATGGACTGAATGAACCGGATATAGCCCTGCTGAAAGTGGTACCGCAGCAAGCACACTATTGGGATACAGATGCAGCAAAAGTTGTAATACTGTTCTCAATGATAAAGGCTGCGCTTACGGGAGAAACAAGTGATACAGGCAAACACGGAGAATTAAACATGGATGGAAGACATTAAAGCAATGTGTGTGGAATGAGTGTGTGCTGAGCCCGGTTCGAAGAAACCGGGCTTTTTTGTATGCAGAAAAGTAATCTATCAATAAAGTCAGCAGTTTATTTAGAAAATAAAATCCGTGGATTTATTTTTATGGCAAAATCGATCCATATATATGAAACGTACTATGTTTTTGCTTTTAATACTTGCAGGTATTAATGTCACTGCAAAAGCTCAGAACTTTAGCGCGATGCAGAAGAAGCAGGAAGCAATTATTAAGTCAGCACACAAGCACAAAAAAATATCAGACAATGAGTATGAGAAGCTGATGAAGGAACAAGGCCAGATAAAAGTTGCAATAGCCAAAGCAGAAGCAGATGAAGTATGGACAGCGCACGAGAAAAATGCTGTGAACAGCAAGCTGGAAAAAGCCAAAGTGCGCCTGAGCAAGTATGAAAATAATAGTGAGGTTTATTAGTTTTCGTAAATAAATATTCGAAAAGCACGCTATCTGCCGGATGCGTGCTTTTTTATTCCTCTTAATGTCGCATTTTTACAGCATGAAATGGTCCTCACTATATAGTGCGCGCAGAACAGGTGATCCGGAACGAAAGATTGATAACTCCGATCAGGTACGCACCGCCTTTCTGCGCGACTATGACCGTATAATATTTTCTTCTGCTTTCCGCCGATTGCAGAATAAGACTCAGGTCTTTCCATTACCTGGTGCTGTGTTTGTACACAACAGGCTCACCCATAGCCTTGAGGTGGCCTCTGTAGGCCGTTCCTTTGGCAAGGCTGTAGGGGATGAATTGGCAAGGCGCTACGCCACCAGTGAAGCAGAACATTTTTCAGAGTTTTATAAATATGAATTGCCTTCGGTTATTGCCGCCGCCTGCCTGGCACACGATATTGGCAATCCGCCTTTTGGCCACTCCGGTGAGGACGCTATACGTACTTACTTTAAAGAACTGGAAGGAGAAACACGAAAAGCGCTCGAAGATCATTTAAGTCCCAATCAACTAAAAGATTTTGAAAAATTTGAAGGCAATTCTAATGCGTTGCGTGTGCTTACCCACAGCTACAACGAAAAAGAAGCAGGCGGCTATAAGCTCACTTATGCCACGCTTGCAGCCATTGTAAAATACCCAAGCTCATCAACAGAAGGCTTTAATAAAAAAAGCGGCTTGATAGCTACCAAGAAATCAGGCTTCTTCGATGCTGAGATACCAACATACCAATCAATATCTGAAACATTAGGCATTCCTAAAAGAGAAGGCTACAACCATGTATATGCCCGTCATCCTTTTGTATATCTTACAGAGGCTGCTGATGATATCTGTTATAGAATAATAGATCTTGAAGATGCACATCGCTTACAGATAGCATCGCTGGATACTATTAAAAAACTCTTCCTTCCTTTCTTCGAAAATGAAAAAGAAGAATGGAATACGCTGGACTACATAGAACGTAAGCTGGCCAATATTAATGACGACAACCAAAAGGTGCAGTACATACGTGCCAAATGGATAGGCCACATGACGGGTAAGCTATCGCAGGTATTTATGGAAAAAGAAGAGGAGCTGCTTGCAGGCACCCTGGAGGTGGACCTGATGAAATGCCTACCGGAACGTGAAAGGCAACTGATAGATGCCATTAATAAATACTCCGTAGCTAATGTGTACAATTATAAGTCTGTAGTGGAGATAGAAATAGCTGGCTATAATGTAATAGGCGGCCTGCTGAAAGAATTTATCAATGCAGTGCTTAATCCAACACACACAAAATCTGAAAAAATAATCAAGCTCATATCAAGCCAGTTCCCCATCACGCAGGACCCGAAAGGTTTGTACAATAACGTACAGTCTGTAGTGGACTATATATCCGGCATGACAGATCTGTACGCAATAGATATGTATCGTAAAATAACCGGTATCACCATACCCGAAATTCGCTAAAACATTATGCAGCACCCAGGCGAATTAAAAATACAGGACTATACCTACGAGCTACCCGACGACAGGATAGCCAAATATCCTCTTGAGATAAGGGATGCATCAAAGCTGCTTGTCTATAAAGAAGGCAATATAACTGAAGATATATACCGCAACATAGCAACGCATATACCCGCTGAAACATTGCTGGTATTCAACCAAACCAAGGTAGTACATGCGCGCCTGCTTTTTAAAAAACCAACAGGTGGTATTATAGAGGTTTTTTGCCTGGAGCCTCATGAGCAATATGCTGATGTACATACCGCAATGCTGCAAAAAGGCAAAGTGTGGTGGAGCTGTATGATAGGCGGCGCCAGCAAATGGAAGCATGGTATGGTGCTGCAACTATCGCACGACAACCCTGCCTTTATATTATCTGCCTATATAGTGGAGCGTGAAACAGGTGCTTATGTCCTGGAACTGTCGTGGAATAATGAGGACCTTACTTTTGCCGAAATACTGCATTATGCTGGTAAAGTTCCCTTACCTCCCTATCTGCATCGTGATGCAGAGCAGAGCGATGAGGAACGTTACCAAACCATATTTGCCAAGGAAGAAGGCAGCGTAGCCGCCCCAACCGCCGGCCTGCACTTTACTGAGCAGGTATTGAGCAGCTTGGAAGAAAAAAATATTGATACCGCATTCGTTACCCTGCATGTAGGCGCCGGCACTTTTAAGCCTGTGAAAAGCGAAACCATGCAAGAGCATGAAATGCATGCTGAATGGCTGGAGGTAGATGTGCCCACATTACAAACGCTCATAGCTCATCTGTCAAAAGGTATCGTAGCAGTAGGCACCACATCAGCCCGCACCCTGGAAAGTCTGTATTGGATAGGAGCTAAAATGCACACCGGCAAATCGCTCGATCTGCATGGTATAGCGGTAACGCAGTGGGAGCCTTATGAATCAAATCATTTGATAACCACCGAACAAGCGCTGCAGGCAATTATAGACTGGCTGAAGGCTAACGGCTATAAAAAGCTGGTTACCCGCACTCAAATAATTATAGCCCCTGGCTACGAATTTAAGCTTATAAAGGGACTCGTCACTAATTTCCACCAACCTCAGTCTACCTTGCTGTTACTGGTGGCTGCGCTCATAGGCAACAATTGGCGTACAATATATAATTATGCATTACAGCACAGCTACCGCTTCCTCAGTTATGGAGATGGTTGCCTGTTATGGAAATAGCTTAACCAATATGTTAATAAATTATTAGTTCTGTTCATGCTGGGGCGTATTTTGTACTTTTGCGTCTCTGAAAATCAATAGCATGAACATACCTGAGTTTATAGAAGCAGCCCTGAAGGAAGATGTAGGCCCCGGCGATTACTCCACCCTTGCTTCCATTCCGGCTGATGCAGTAGGCAAGGCTGTACTGAAAGTAAAAGAGAACGGCGTGCTGGCAGGTGTAGCCCTGGCTGAAGAGATTTTTTATCATCTGGACCCTAAAGCTGAGTTTACACTTTATAAAGAAGATGGCGAAAAAGTAACCATCGGCGAAATAGCCTTTGAAGTGCAGGCCAATGTGCATACTATATTAAAGGCAGAACGCCTGGTGCTCAATTGTATGCAGCGCATGAGTGGTATTGCTACGCTCACACGCTCTTATGTAAATAAAATAAAAGGGTACCCTGCAAAGATTCTGGAT
>JAFDXS010000640.1 GCA_018267795.1 Bacteroidota bacterium
TATAGGGGCTCGCACTATTATATACTTACTAACTTATGATTCTTCACCTGAAATGGATTGAGGAAAACTACACCAGTAACAAGAAATGGTACAGCATTACCTTTATAGTAAGCAGGTTCATGCTTTGGCGCATCATTCAGCAGTTCGTCTACCCGTTTGCCTACGGCCTCGGATGTGGCTGGATTTACTTCTGGATGTGGCTTTGGAGGATAGGAATTAGAGGTACCTCTTAAACCTCCATACTCATAATATACTATGGCTCCTTCCTCATTTATTACCACATTGTTCACGCTTAGCATGTAGTAGCCATCTTCCAGTTTAGATAATTCACTGCTAAGATTGCTTAGCAAATATTCCTTTATGCCATCATAGCTAAAAGAAGATTTATTGGTTGCAGGGCCACCCAAAGTATTTTTTGCATCCAGGTCATCAGATGTATATATTTTTTTGCCGTTCAGTTTTATAGGATTAGGATCTCTTCTGGTTACCAGCGTCCGTTGCTCGCCCGTCACGGGATCCAAAACGGTAACTGTATCAGGTATTGATGGCGGAGACAGCTCAATTGTATTGCCGCGATATTTTACAATGTTTCCCTGGCGACTGAATTTTGCAGAAAAACTATTTTCAGTGAACAGTAACAGACATACCAGTGTTAATGGTACAGCCAGCAGTAGCTTGCTCTTTGCAATAGCAGATGATTTTTTATTTAGCATACTGATCCTTGATTTTACAGGTGAATAACTAAATGAATGAGATACCGCAGGTGCCCTGGTCAGCATTGCCTGCTCTATAATAAATTGCCCATACAGGCGCGGCTGCACTGCGCTTACCCTGTCTGCCTGGTACTCATGTAGCATCAGCAGGCGGCGCTGATATATATACACCAATGGGTGAAACCAGAACAGTATGCGCACAATTTGTATCAGCAGCAGATCAACAAAATGGAATGCCATGCTATGCAGCTGTTCATGTGTCAGTATTATATTCCACTGCTCTGTGCTATACTGTGCTTTACTGCTCACGAAAGTGTAGTTGAATATAGAGAAAGGAGCATGATTGCCCCCGGTCTCTATTATAGTCCAGGCACCTTCAGCGCTTACTTTCCCACGGCGATAAAGCATTATTAGTTTTCCCAGTTCTATGATAAACAATAGCAAGCTAACAGCTGCACCCGCAATATATAGGTACAGAATGTAGCGTTGCCAGTCTGTATGCGTATTTGGTATAGTAGCATTGTCAGCAATACGTGCTTTTATTTCTACTGCATTTTGCACTGCATTATTTTGCCCATAGATCACAGTTTGATTACTCCAGTGTATAAGCGGTAAAAATATGCCCGACAATAATGTTGTCACCAAATACAGCCTGTTATAGCTATGATAGCTTTCTTTTTTCAGGAGCAGGTCAAAGACGAGCAGGCTTAATAGCCAGATCGCCGTTACATTTAAAAGGTACTGTGCCATAAACTAAAATTTTAAGGTGTCCAGTTTCAATGTTTGTAATTTATGCAGAGAGGCCACGTGGTTCTTTACAAGTACATCACAGTCATATTGCTCAGTTAATACTGCAGCAACATTTTTGCCGTCCTTCACAGCGGGCTTGCAAAGCGGCGCATGGTCTAAAAGGTCTATAGCTTTGGTCACAATTGCAGCCTGCACCCCAGCTGGCTGCGTACCTTCATCCGATAGTACAGG
>JAFDXS010000641.1 GCA_018267795.1 Bacteroidota bacterium
CCATAGCATATAAAACTCCTTACCTGTTTTTGTCAGATCATAAACCTGTAATTGCAAGCTTCGAAATAAAACATTAAAACGTCATCGTCAAAATAAACATCTTATGATTAAACGCATCGTAAAATCGGTTTTATGGAGAACGGGTATTTCCCGCGCAGTGCCGCCTATGATATGGGAATCTGTAAGTGCAGGTGATAAAGTGAAATTTGTATTTGAGCAAACGCGCAATCCGCGTTTCCCTGTTAATTTTGAAGATGGAGAGATCAGTACTTCTTTTACTGAGCAGAATGCTAATTATGCGCAGGTGAAAGACTTTGTATTGGAAGTGCAGGGCCCGGCATTAATAGAGCCAAAGCTTGGTATTGTCATTTTAAATAAAAGAAAGTTCCTGGAGCAGTCGCGTAATCATACCTATACCTACCCGGATACCTTTCAATACCTGAAGTATAAAATGGGCATGGCACCTGTTATTGATCTGGATGAGGTGATACATTATGATGGCTATGTGGGCGATAACTACTACAATTTTCATGCGGATATATTAATTGCCTTTTGCTGGGCTATAAACGAAGCAGGGCTCAAACTTGATAAGCCTGTAGTGGTGGGCCAGCAGATATATAACAGCAGGCAATTTCAATGGTTGCTCAAAAATACAGATCTCTTCAAGGGTATAAACTGGGTGGTGCTGGACGGCAAGTCTTATGTAAGGGTAAACAAGCTATATAAGGCCTGGACCTTTTTACCTGAATTAAAGGCATGGCAGAATATGGCAGCGCTTTATAATCCGCCTGCAGTGGCAGAGCCAACACGTAAGGTTTACCTATACCGTGCGCCACAGTTTGGCAGAACCGTAAAAAATATAGAAGAAATAAAACCAGTGCTTGACAAGTATGGATTTGAGATGATAGATACCGGCGAAATGCCTATAGAAGAACAGGTGAAGTTATTTGCTGAAACTAAATACCTGGTGGCTATACATGGTGCAGGTATCATTAATATTATCTTCTCTAATTATAGTAAGCTTTCCCTTCTTGAAATATTACCCGGTCGCGAAAAGCTAAATACACATTTCTATTGGCTGGCAGAGTCATTAGGCTGCAAGTACGATGCGTTGCTCACCGAGGATATGAATATGGCTAAAAAATTCAGGTTAGAACCTGATGTTTTAGAGCATTATATACAAAAGATGTTAGCTAATTCTTGATCTTCTGATATTAGCATCTATTACCGTGAGCTTATTGGTATAAGATAAGGTATGTGCTTGTCTTACATTTTTCTCCCACGTAGGCTTTATGGCGCTTATGGTGGTTTCTGCATACTCCTGTTCATTCAGCTTTGCAATATGATTTATAGCTACTCCCCAGCCATAGAAAGGAGTGCAGATTTGAGCCGGACGATACATATTGCCATTGTGCATAAATATGCGGCCGGCAGGGCGCGCATTGCGTACGTCGGACACTATGGGGTTCTGAGGGTGTGGTGTCCAGTTTTGAGTCAATAGGTTATCTGAGTAGAACAAGAATAATTCATCACTGGTAGAAGCGCCTTCATTTTCCCGCATATTAGCAAACAGCCACCATTTGTTATCATGAAAAAGAACCGTAGTATCTACAGCATCTACATTTTCCATTAGTTTCATCTTCAGTTTCCAGCCCAGGGGGAAAGAATCTGTTTCGTATAATTC
>JAFDXS010000642.1 GCA_018267795.1 Bacteroidota bacterium
GCAAAGTACCCTTCAGTAAAGCATGTCGTTTATGACGGCATCTCTTACTCTGGTATGCTGCAGGCTAACGAAGCAAGCTATGGCAAACGCACTTTGCCTACTTACCACTTCGATAAAGCGCAGACTATAGTAAGTCTTGATGCAGATTTCCTTGGTACCTGGCTTTCTCCGGTAGAGTTTGCTAAAGCTTATTCTAAAGGCCGTAAAGTGAGTGCCAAAGAATTGCGCTCTTCAAAACATTACCAGGTAGAGTCAATTCAGACTATCACTGGTGCTAGTGCAGATCACCGCGCTACCTGCAAGCCTTCTGAAACAGGTGCTGTAGCAGTAGCTCTTTACAACGCAGTAGTAAACGGTACACAACCTGCATTAAGCAGCAAAGCGCTGAACGAACTGGTTACTAAAGCTGCTGCCGACCTGAAGAAAGGCAACGGCCTTGTAGTTTCAGGCTCTAACGATGTAGCAGTACAGACAGTTATCAATGCAATAAATGATAAAGTTGGTGCTAACGGTACTACTGTCAACTGGGCAGTTACCAGCAACAACAAACAGGGTATAGATGCTGATATGGTAGCTCTGGTAAGCGCAATGAACGCAGGCCAGGTGGGTGCTATATTCATGCACGGTGTTAACCCTGTATATGATTACTATGATGCGAAAAATTTCGCTGTAGGTCTTTCTAAAGTTCCTGTTACAGTTTCTTTTGCAGAGCGTATGGACGAAACTGCACAGAAATGTAAATACATAGTTCCTGCTCACAACTACCTAGAAAGCTGGGGTGATGCAGAACCTAAAACAAACTATTTCAGCCTGCAGCAGCCTGGTATTGCGCCGTTGTTCAAAACACGCGCATTTCAGGATAGCCTTATGATTTGGGCGGGTGCTACTGGTAGCTATGCTGATTATTGGAAGAATTACTGGATGACCAAATTGGGCGGCCAGGCAAACTTCGATAAAGCATTACAAGATGGCGTTATAGAGCCTGCTGGTGCTATGGCAAACGGCGGTGCAGCATTCAGCGGTAATGTAGCTGATGCCATTGCTAAAATACAAGCTAAAAAAGGTAATGCCTTAGAGCTTGTTATTTATCAAAAAGTAGGTATCGGTTATGGTGGTGCATGGAGTAACAACCCATGGCTGCTTGAAATGCCTGATCCTATCACCCGTGCTACCTGGGACAACTACGTATGCGTATCCCCTGCAAGAGCTAAGCAATTGGATGCTGAGCTTACAGGTCACACAGAAGTTGATGCTAAAAAGCGCGTATTAAAAGTAAAAACTAACAATTACGAAGTACTGCTTCCTGTTATAGTAGTGCCTGGTATGCACAACGATGTTATCGCTATAGCAGTAGGCTACGGCCGCGATGCTAAAGTAGGTCGTGCTGCAGCTAACACAGGTAAGAACGCTTATCCGTTTGTTACTTATAACGGTCAGACTTTTGATTCACACAATACTGGTGTAACGCTTGAGAAAACAGATGGTTTCTATGAGGTAGCGCTTACACAAACACATAGCAGCTATGAAGCTCGCCCTGTAATTCATGAATACACGCTTGAAGAATTCAGCAAAGATCCTCAGGTATTGTTGAAAGAACGCAGAGCTAACCTTGCTGAATTTGCAAAACTGCCTGGCGACGAAGATGAGAAAGAAGGTGGAGAAGGCAATATGTCCCTTGCTG
>JAFDXS010000643.1 GCA_018267795.1 Bacteroidota bacterium
CAGTAAGCGTATCCTGGAAAGCAAAAAAACCTTCCGAGGCCGGGAATGTCTCCAGCGTATCCACATGACCACCTATGCTATCCAGTAGTTTGGCCCTATAGGGTTCAAAGTTTACACCGCCATGTACCAGCACCTGTAGATTGGGGAACAGTTCTTTTATCTTTTTACCTCCGCTGCGTTCGCTCAGCCAGTCGAAGTACATTTGTATCCAGGGCGGTATGCCGCTTATCAGCGTCATGTTCTGGTCTGCGGTTTCATCTACTATTTTCCCAAGCTTGGTTTCCCAGTCCTCTATGCAGTTGGTTTCGTAGGATGGTAGCTGGTTGCTGCGCAGGTAGCGGGGCACGTAATGGTTCACTATACCGCTCAGCCTGCCTGTCGGTATGCCGCCAAGGCGTTCCAGTTCAGGCGAACCGGAGAGAAATATCATTTTACCATCGGCAAAGGAGCTGTTACCGCTTATGTACATATAGTTCAGCAGCGTGTCGCGGGCAGCATTTATATGGTAGGGTATTGAGTCCTTTGTGATGGGTATATATTTGGCGCCACTGGTGGTACCCGATGTTTTGGCAAAATACATAGGCCGTCCTTTCCATAGCACATTCTGGTGCCCTTCCTTTATTTCATCTATGTATTTTTTAAAAGCTTCATAGTCTCGAATGGGCACCGCCTGTTTAAACTCCTCGTAGGTTTTCACCTCGCCCAGTTTGTGTTCTTTCCCAAAGCTGGTGGTGCTGCCGTTCTTTAGCAGGTAATGCAAAATGCTCTGCTGATCGGCAACAGCGTTTGCCATTCCTTTGCGTATACGGTTATATACTATAGACGCATAAGGTTTGGCAAGGAAAGATTTTATCTTCATCCCGTGGGTAAATTGGAAAGGGCAAAGTTAATATTTATTTGGGCTGTCTATATTATAATAGTGTAGTTTCACCCTTTAATTGGCCCAGCCCCACGGGGGCGAATACAGTAAAGTTTAGAAAAAATGAAATTTATTTGTGTAAAATGAAAAAACTGTATTAACTTCGCGCAAAATATTTTGTGACGTCATGTTCGTGATCGTAAATATAGCAGGCCAGCAATTCAAAGTTAAGAAAGACGATGAATTGTTCGTTCATCGCCTCGAAGGTAATATAGGCGATAAAGTTGAGTTCTCAGAAGTTCTGATGAGCAGCAATGATAATAATGTATCTTTAGGTGGTTCATCTAAAGTGCATGCAGAAATCGTTGACCATCTTAAAGGAGATAAAGTGATCATCTTCAAAAAGAGACGCCGTAAAGGTTATCAGAAGATGAATGGTCACCGCCAATATCTTACTAAGATAAAAATCAATGATATTGCTTAATATTATTTATTATATTTGTAATTGTTAATTTAGAATAAGAATAAAAAATGGCACATAAAAAAGGTGAAGGTAGTGTAAAGAACGGCCGCGACTCCCAAAGCAAACGCCTGGGTGTTAAGATATACGGTGGTCAGCCTGCCATCTCAGGAAACATAATAGTTCGCCAGCGTGGTACTGTTTACCATCCGGGTGAGAATGTTGGCTTAGGAAAAGATTTTACCATATTCGCAACTAAAGATGGTATAGTCGAATTCCGCAAGACACGCAGTAAAACATTAATATCAGTAAAGGAAATTTCAGCATAACTTACTAAGCGCCGAGGCCTAACCCCCTCGG
>JAFDXS010000644.1 GCA_018267795.1 Bacteroidota bacterium
ATTTCTACCAGCACACCTGCGGGCTCGAAACCTGCCAAACGGGCCAGATCAACCGTTGCTTCTGTATGGCCAGTGCGACGCAGTACGCCCTCAGCTTTGGCTCTAAGAGGGAATATATGGCCAGGGCGACCAAGGTCTTCCGGTTTAGTATTCGGATCAATGAGTGCCTGAACTGTTTTAGCGCGGTCTTGCGCTGAAATACCAGTAGTACATCCATGCCCTATAAGATCAACAGAAACGGTAAAAGGCGTTTGATGCAAAACGGTATTGTTCTCCACCATCAGGTTGAGCTTTAATTCATCGCAGCGTGCTTCCGTAATAGGGGCACAGATAAGACCACGTCCGTGCTTGGACATGAAATTTATTATCTCGGGAGTTACATTTCGTGCAGCAGTGACAAAATCTCCCTCATTTTCACGGTCTTCATCATCAACCACTATCAGGAGTTTACCTTTTTTCAGATCTTCTAATGCAGATTCAATTGTGTCGAGCATATTCGCCTCTCTAAAATTAGATGCAAAGGTACGACGTATTGCACCTAAAATAGCGCATAAAGCATTAATAATGACAATAAAGTGTTAGTTATTCCTTATAAGAGACGAGACTTTTTCGGTTAGTATTTTCATTAACTCAGGAGCATTGTACTTCTCATTTACCAACATTGTGGCATTCCTGCCTATATTTTCTGCATCAGGCTTATGCTCCAAGACCCAACTTATGGCCTTGACAAACTCAGAAGGCGTTTCGGCCAGTAAATAGTGCGTAACGGGAATCGCCTCTATACCCTGCATACCTACGGCAGTACTTATTATTATTTTCCCCTGGGCCATAGCCTCCAATATTTTGACCCTGATACCTCCGCCTGCCATTAAGGGGACTATTAATATCTTTTTATCTGCTATAAAAGCGTCAGCGTTGGGAACTTCACCTGCACATATTGCATTGGGAATATTGATTTCTTTAAGCTTTAACGGCATATTTCTGCCGGCAAAATAGAATTTCAATTCAGGATGCACATTTTGTACTGCAGGCCATACCTCTTTTAAGAACCATTCTATTGCCTCTGCATTAGGCAGCCAATCCATCGCCCCAATATGATACGCTACCCATTGTTCGTTATCGTGGTTAACAGTAATATTATTGGTATCTATTCCAAATGGGATGACCGTTGTTTCCATCCTTATGCCGGATTGTTTTACTATTGCAGCATCCTGCTCGGTAATGGGCACTAATAAATCGAATTGCTGCCAGGCATCCTTTTCAAACTTTTTTATTCTTTCTGCAAGGCTTTTAAGATAAAAACGCTTGAGCGGATTAGCAACCCTGGTGGCAAGGCGCTGCCATACCTGGTACTCTATGTTATGCAGGCGAAGAACTGTAACCGGGTTCCCATTCTTTTTAATATCAGGTAAATAAGTAGTTAGATAGATACTTTCCAACTGCACAACATCAGGTTTAAATTCCTTCATTACTTCTTTGATCTTAGCAGCAAATGCGGGATGAAAAAAACGTTCTGCATGATTGGGCTGACTACTGAACAAGAAGTTTTTTATGGTAGCAAGAGGCATCAGCCTATTGTCAACAGATAAGCTATCAACCTTTATATAGTGATATTCCTTTCTTAATTCCGGCTCGGAAACGGGGTGGCGAAGGGTATTCATA
>JAFDXS010000645.1 GCA_018267795.1 Bacteroidota bacterium
AGTGCGTGCCCAGTCAACAGATGCCGCTACCAGTTTATTGCCTACTCCCTGCCCTTTTAGCTGATCATCCACTTCTGTATGCTCTATAATGATGAGATTCGTTCCAGCCCATGAATATACCATTTGGGCTAAATCAATACCATTTTCATTTACAAAGAACCTTCCCTTTGTTTTATTGTCTTCATGTTGAATATTCATGATGTATTTTTAATTGCTGCAAATATTATTTTGGTCTATTGCTGAGAAACTCGTGGTAGTACCTATTATTTCTCTCTGCCAAAGTACTGCAAAGTGACAGAATATTCTTTTGCCATTTTTTAGAGCCTGCAAATGCTATTAAATCATCTGCAGTTGACGCACCTTTATAGCCCGAGCTACGTAAATGTGCAAAAGCAATAAGAGGTGCCATTTGCAGCGCGGCAGCAGTAAATGCTTTAAAATCATTATTAAACTTCGTAATGGACAATTTATCTATTACTGGCTGCAACTCTTTTACTACAAAATATTTATTATCAATTAGCATAGCGCTAAGAAATGCCGGTGGGCAAAACTGCATCACCCATTCGGCATATATAATGCGTTCTGCTTCTTTATCAAAGGAAGGCTGTTTTATAGCATTCTTTTTGTAGCAGGATACCCTGGCTTCCTTAATGTCTATTAGGTAGTGTTTATCTTTTGACTTACTATAGCATAGCACGCAATAGCGCGATAAACCAAGGCTGCCAGTGCCTGCTATACGAAAGGCAACATCATTAAACTCCAGGTCCGAAAAATGTTTGTTTGCTTTCAGTAAATTGTTGAGCGATACATAAACATTATTTCTTGTCTCATCATTCACAGGCAAGAAGTGCATGCCATCACACTTCAACAACAGTTTCCCCTTTTTGCTCACCGTATGCTTCATGATAAAGTCTTCCCTATTGCGGCGCTGCAACTGCTTGAAGTATTTCTTTAAAACGCTATGCGCCACCTCCTGCTCCATCATAAATGCCTTACCTGCATGTAAGGTATCGGCATAGGCATGCATTGCATTTGCAAGCGTGTGTTTTATTTCCTTAGCAGCCACTTTCATTTGTTGGCCTACTATCACGATGCTTGTTAGAAACCTCGCTAATTCAGGCTCAGGGCTGCACAAAACAGCTTCATCAAAATCATTGATATCAAAATATACCAGTCTATTTTCTCCCTTATAAGAGCCGAAGTTTTCAAAATGGAGGTCTCCACACATCCAGGTTTTAATCTTTGATTTATACCCGTAGAGTTCGTCAAAATCATCTGCGAATAGATGGCATGTACCCCGGTAAAAACGAAATGGACTTTCTGCCAATGCATTCCATTTCAAACGGAGCATACCTGCCGAAATGTTTTTATTGTATTTAATAATTTTATCGATTGCTGCAGGCATAAGCGTATATTAATGGGTATTATTGGTCTGTGTTTAATTGCACTACATCAGGCTTTGTCACATAGTTGCTATTATACCTGTACCTGATATTTGAATTCAATATAATTTTAAATCCTTTCATTCCCCCAAGAGTATGGGGATAATAATACATGCGTAGTTCTATAGTCTCAAAAATGAGGTTTTCATTACGGGCGCGTATACCCCCTCCAAAGCTGGGGTATAATGTCGATTTGGAAATATCTTTCCCTTCGGGGGTT
>JAFDXS010000646.1 GCA_018267795.1 Bacteroidota bacterium
AGTGCACTAGTGATACTTGCACTGATATTACTCTACACTTATCGGGGTGGTGTAAAAACCATAGTGTGGACAGATACATTGCAAACAACATTTATGCTGCTTGCACTGGTGGTATGTGTTGGGTATATAATGCATACCATGCATTTTAATTTGACAGAAACCTGGGCAGCCATGAAGACAAAGGGCTATACAAATATGATACAGACTGACCCTTTAAAATCAAACTTCTTTCTGAAGCAGATATTGGGCGGGGCATTCATTACCATAGCCATGACAGGGCTTGACCAGGAAATGATGCAGAAGAATATAAGCGTGAGCAATCTGAAAGACTCAAAAAAGAACATGATCACCTTCTGCTTCATAATGGTGATAGCTAATTTCATATTCCTGCTATTGGGCGGATTGCTTTACCTATATGCAAATACAAAAGGCATTACTACAGCGGGCGACGATTTGTTCCCCACTATAGCTATGAAGAGCGGCTTGCCATTCTTTATTACTATTTGTTTCCTGATCGGTCTTATCTCCGCGCTTTTCCCCAGTGCCGATGGTGCACTTACCGCGCTCACATCTTCATTCTGCATTGATATACTGGGCATGAAGCGTAAAGATGGCGCTACCGAAAAGCAAAAATCCAGAACACGCCTGATAGTACACAATACATTTGCCATCATATTCCTGATGTGTGTATTCTTTTTCCGCGCAGTAGATAACGGCTCTCTTATACAAATATTATTGGCTGTAGCAGGTTACACATACGGGCCGCTACTGGCTTTATTCTCATTTGGTATTTTCACTAAACGTGATGTAAGAAATGAATTGGTGCCGCTAATATGTCTTGCATCACCTGTAGCATGTTATATACTCAAGCAGTATGATACCCAATTGCTCGGGGGCTATTCTATAGGATACGAATTACTCATCATCAATGCTGCATTTACATTCTTGTTACTAATCATTAGCTCTAAAAAGCGCAGCAAAGTAATTGCTGCTACAGAACAGAAATATGAACGACCTGACGAAAATAAAGTTGCGGGACTGGACGGAAACCAAAGCACACTCCAGCTGGCAGATATTTAAGATAATGGCTGAATTTGTGCATGGCTTCGAAACCCTTGCCAAGATAGGCCCTTGTATATCTATTTTTGGTTCTGCGCGTACGCAGCCCGGTCATAAATATTATGAGCTGGCAGTAGAGATCTCTAAACGCCTGGCAGAAGAAGGTTTTGGTATAATAACGGGTGGTGGCCCCGGCATAATGGAGGCAGCTAACAAAGGTGCCGGCATGGCATCTGGCCGTTCTGTAGGCTTAAATATCTCATTGCCGTTTGAGCAGGGAGCAAATGCCTTTATAGACAGAGACAAGTCTTTGAACTTTGAGTACTTCTTTGTGCGCAAGGTGATGTTCACCAAATATTCGCAGGGCTTTATAATGATGCCTGGCGGCTGGGGAACAATGGATGAATTCTTTGAGGTGGCCACACTCATTCAAACAAGGAAATTCACCACCACGCCTATGATATGCATGGGCTCAGAATACTGGAAAGGCTTGTTTGAGTGGATGGATAAAATAATGCACGGCGGCGGCAATATAGGCCCCGGCGACCTGGAAATGATAAAGATATTCGACACGGCAGATGAAGTAGTGAACTAT
>JAFDXS010000647.1 GCA_018267795.1 Bacteroidota bacterium
GGTCCTGCACTCACAGTTGGTAGTGCGCCTACATTCACTAATACAGTATCTGTATTTACACAGCCATTGGTATCTGTGCCGCTTACTACATAGCTTGTCGTGGTGGTAGGCGTAGCTGTTGGGCTGGCACAACTTGTACATGACAGGCCTGTTGCCGGGCTCCATGAGTAGGTAGACGCACCGGATGCACTAAGGCTTACTGATGTTCCGTTACACACTGCTTTATCAGGTCCTGCGCTTACGGCAGGCAATGGATTCACTTTTACTGCAATGGTATCTTTATTCATACAGCCATTAGCATCTATGCCTGTTACTACATAATTAGTAGTAGTGCTCGGTGATGCCGTAGGGCTTGCACAGCTGGTACATGACAGGCCTGTTGCGGGACTCCATGAATAGGTAGATGCGCCCGTCGCTGTCAGTGTTGTCGAGCTTCCGCTGCATATAGTCTTGTCTGCTCCTGCATTTACGCTTGGTAGTGGGTTTACATGTACTATCACAGTATCGGTATTCACGCAGCCATTAGTGTCTGTACCTGTTAGTATATAGGTTGTAGTTGTAGTGGCTGTCACAGTTGGGTTAGTGCAAGTAGTGCATGACAGCCCTGTAGCAGGTGACCATGAATACGTACTGCCGCCGCTTGCGCTAAGGGTAGTAGTGCTGCCTGCACATACTGTTTTATCAGTGCCTGCACTTATAGTTGGCAGTGGGCGTATGCGCACCACTACAGTATCTGTATTGCTGCATCCATGTGCATCAGTACCACTTACTATATACGTTGTCGTGCTTGTTGGGCTGGCTATAGGGTTGGCACAGTTAGTACATGATAAGCCTGTTGCCGGCGACCATGAATAGCTTGTGCCACCGGTGGCTCCAAGTGTTACAGATCCGCTGCCGTTACATAGTGATTTGTCAGCACCTGCGCTAATGGTTGGCGGTGCAAATATTACAACGCTCTTTGTAATCGTGTCATGACAACCTACACTGGTAGCCATTATTAAACGAACCGTATAAGTGCCGGGCGCCGTGTAATTATGCGATGGATTATGCGCGGTGCTGGTACCGCCATCTCCAAATGTCCAGCTGCGTGATGTAACAGGTGAAACAGCAGAGATAATAGTATCAGTAAAAGTAACGGTGCCTGCACTGCAGAAGCTATCTGGTGTAAAGGCAAAATCTGCTACTAGTTTATCTATTTTAATAGTATCAAGCCCATATAATGATACGCGGCATGATGCACCATCAGTTAATGTAATGACTGGTACATAAACACCGGGAGTTGTATAAGTATATGAAAAAGTAGATGTTGCCGGGCTGCTTGATATGCTGGATGTGCTGGTGTAGCCATTGTTCATATCCCATGTTATAGTAGCAGCATTTGTATCCACAGATGTAAAGGTTATTGTGGTTGAGCCGCAGCCAAGAGTTGGTGTATAGCTTAGTGTGCCTTTAGGTCCGTTCACTGTTACCGTTTTTGTAGTGGAGTCCATACAGCCGTTGCTTGCAGTGCCTATCAGTTTCACCGTGTACACACCGGGATAAGTGTATAAGTTTGATGGGTTGGTCAATACAGATCGGCCACCATTGCCAAATGACCACGAATAGCTGCTGATGCCTGTCGAGGTATTCGTAAAGTTTACATTCAG
>JAFDXS010000648.1 GCA_018267795.1 Bacteroidota bacterium
CGGTGGTATCGGGCTGAGGCATGTTTAGCCATTTATAGTTTCCGGCAGTATCATATTTGGCTATAAAAAGATTTTTATAAGAAGATCCTGTTGTCCAGCTTGTGTCAGAATCAAGGTGTAGTGTGACAAAGTGGGTGGACATATAACCTTCGATATATACTCCGCCGCTGGCATCGGTTTTTACCACAGCCGGTATATCTGCTGAGGAGCCACCTAATAACTTAGACCATCTATAAGTGCCATCACATTTAAAACTTGAAAGCAATATATCCTGCGAACCAAAAGCAGATAATGGGTGCCCATCAATAGTCAGGCTACTATGATATACACTGCTGAGTAGATATATATTGCCAGCAGGATCGGTAGTCATATCGACAACGGTTTCATCAGTACTACCGGGTGTGCCATCTGAGCTGCCGCCGCTTATGCCCCAACGAATAGATTGCGCTGTAGCTGAAGTGTAAATGAATAAAATGAACAACGCTAAATTTAAAGCCAGTAAATTTTTTTTCATAGCAAAGACGTTTAGATGCAGAAAGTTACAAAAAAGAAAATAACAAAAGCGGGTATAAAACCCGCTTTTGCTTTGTTTTTTTAAAAAATATTAATGTGTTACACTCAGCCTGCTTTGTAATACAGACCTTCCATTTTGCCTCAACACTACTTCGTAGATTCCCGCAGTATAACTGTCGAGCTGCAATTGCCAGCTACCGTTAGTATCTGAAACTGCGTGCTTGGTTATAAGTCTGCCCATCATGTCATACACTTCGATATAGCTGTTCGCAGCATCACCATTGAATTGGTAATCAACGCGTGTGCTATTCTGTGCAGGATTAGGAACTAGTCTGATAGCGGAAAGACCATCAACTGATTTTACGGTATTGTTTTCATTACCTGCATTTTTCAGTTTAGGATTGCACGGAGGTATCTGGAATGTTTGCTGACATGTAAATACTTGTCCTGTAGCAGGATCGGTATAAGTCATGGTAATTACAATAGTGCCGCCATAGAAACCAGGATCCGGTATAAACTGGAAGGTGTCTATCATAGAGCCAACAGGGACAAAGGTGCCGGCTGGTGCCAGTGTACCATTTGTAGTAGAAAGGCTAATGCCAACACCTGAAGGACCTGCGTTAGTAAAGCGTATTATAATGTAATCATGACAGCATGTGTCAACAGTGGCTGTAGTCTTAAATCCTTTCAACGGAGGTACAGGGTCGCAACCTGTCTGGTATACCTGCATCGGCTGGAACTGGATTTGCTTGCACGGAACACAATCGACTATGCTTACATCCATTATTGCACTTGTATCTGTACAGAAAGTGTTCTGCAGTATGAGCTGATAGTCGCCTGGAGAGGTAATAGAGTAACTACCGACAGGTGTGTTAAAGCCTGACTCTACAATAGTGCTTGGATCCATGAGGTAGGCCCAATAGTCAAATGGCTCAATAGGTCCTATGATGGTGCGTGGCAGAGAGCTCTTGCACCAAGGGCCATAACAACCTGAAGGGAATACCCACAAGTAAAGGCGAGGATCGCGCGGTACCATGATGCTGGTGTCATTGACACAACCAAAGGTATCGGTGTACCATACTTTGTATGGGCCGCCACCTTCCGGCACGGTGATCGTTTGACCGAACA
>JAFDXS010000649.1 GCA_018267795.1 Bacteroidota bacterium
TAGTACCACCGCCGGGCGACAATACAGGGCAGCTATATTTTTTGCATATTGCTATTGTATTGATAATATCTTCTTCTGACTTAGGCAAAACAACACCAATTGGTATCTGTCTGTAGTTAGAAGAATCCGTAGAGTATAATGCTTTCGTGCCCTTGTCAAAACGAACTTCGCCTGCAATAACCAATTTTAATTCCTTCTCAAGATTGTTTGCATCCACGCCCACAGATTGAGGAGTGATAAAACGCAAATCCATTTGTTCTTTACGCAAAAGCGAATTCTTTGGCAATACATTGCTTTGGCCGTCTGTATGCTTTCCAGCAATGCGTGTTTTTTCTTCCATGTCTATTAGATTTTATAGTCCCGGGCATCCGTATGTTTAAATTCTATTCCTAAACCCGGCCTGCTGAGGTCGGGTAATAATTCGCCATCAGTAATTTTCACAACACCATCGAACAACATATTTTCAATACGTGCGTGATCGTAGAAATATTCTGCTATATAAAATGAAGGCAATGCCAATGCAGCATGCAAATGCAATGCAGGCGCGCAATGAGAAGAAAAAGGAAGTTGACGCGCTTCAGCAAGATAGCCTGCTTTTAGAAAGTTGGTAATACCTCCACAACGTGTAGCATCGGCCTGCAGTATATCTACTGCATTTGCGTCAAGCATCGCTTCGAAATACGGCAACGTATAACCGTATTCACCTGCTGCTATATCCATACCAGCGGGCGCATGTTCACGAATGAATTGCAAACCTTTCAAATTGTCGGAACAAACAGGTTCTTCGAACCAGGCTACTTCCTGTGCGACAAACAGCTCTGCCAAACGCAATGCTTGCTTTACTGTATAACCACCATTTGCGTCTACAAACAGGCTGGCTTCTTTACCAATTACTTCTTTGGCATTTTTTACACGTGCAGGATCAGCAAGGGCATCGCGCCCTATTTTCATTTTCATATACTTAATACCATCTGCCATCCAGTCTTGAAATTGCTTTCGCAGCTGTGCATCAGAATAAGAGGTAAAGCCACCACTGCCGTATAAAAGCATAGAAGACTTTGCCTGGCCAAGCAAGACACATAATGGCAATTCTAAAATTTTGGCTTTTAAATCCCACAACGCATTATCTATTGCAGATACAGCCATCATAGCTATACCACATGCACCATTATTTCTTACCTCGTGAATTAGAAGTTGCGTAATGGCAGGGATATTCATGATATCCCTGCCTATTACCATATCCTTTAAAGTATGTTCTATAAAATGCGCTACAGAGCCAGTGGCATATGTATAACCTATTCCTTTTTTACCGCCTCCTTCCACTTCTACCAATACCAGTGTAGTACTATTCCATTCTATAGTGCCATCAGACTCAGGAAAGTCTGTAGGGATTGTATAGGCTGACACCTGAAAGGTGTCAACCAATACAATGTCTTTTAATGCCGATCTGTGGTTATAGTTCATTTATGTTCAGGAAAATAATCGTCTATTATGTCCTTGTATGTTTGCTTTATCACCGACCATGCATCTGTATCACCCTTTACCATAGCTGAGCCAAATGCTTTTGCCTGCTTCAAGCTAATATGCGGCGGCAACATTGGCACATTAGGGTCTGACAGGACCT
>JAFDXS010000064.1 GCA_018267795.1 Bacteroidota bacterium
CCACCTGTTATCAGCCTGGAGAAACAGGTTTAAGTCAGGCACTATAAAGCCGAACTGGTTGTATGAGAAATCATAAGTATTATTCATTGTCCAGTTACCACGCTGAAAGCCAAAACCAGCTTTAGCATAATAACCTTTATTTCTTGAGTCTAGCACGCGGTTGCCATTACCATCACTATAGTCAGCATGGTTTTCTATGCCGCCACGTATGCGCCACCATGTCTTGTTTTTAGCATAGTTCGAATAGCCCACATCTGTCAGCGTGCCCAGGGTGTTAGAATATAATCGGGTAGTGAAGTCAAGCGTTTTGCCCACCTGGGTAGGGGTCTCTTCTATCACGTTTACCACCCCACCAATTGCGTCTGTGCCGTATAAGATAGAAGCAGGTCCGTTAATCACCTCTACGCGGTCCATACCTATTTGCGAAAGCCCCAGGCCATGTTCATCCTGAAACTGCTGATTGTCAAATCGCAACCCCGACAACAGTACTAATATCCTGTTTCCATACAGCCCGCGTATCACTGGCTTGCTAATAGCATTACCGGTAGTAAGCTCACTTATACCAGGTATCTCTGCCAGCGCATCCGATAAATTGAAAGGGGATTTTACCTCAAGTTGTTTCAGCGGGTAAGACTCTATATGCAGCGATGTAGCCTTGGGGCCTGAATTCTGTATGCCGGTTACTACTACATCTTGTAGTGTATGTATTGTGTCTAGTTGTTGCTGTGCATAGACAGGCATGCTCATACCAAAAGCAGCCACTAGCAATAATGGATTCCTCATATAGGGGTGATACGTGCCCCAATATTAATCATTTCTTATTGTACTTCAGAGAAAGACACACGGTTTGCCAGCCAGCTTTCGCTTAGCGGCACCAGCCATTGCTCCATTAGGTCCTTCTTATTAGTCACTATATTATTGAAGAGGTAAGTGTCTTTAGTAACAAAACCTTTATCTATAGCATACTGCACCTGGTTAAAAGGCAGCATTTCAGCCTTATCATTTCTCAGGAAGGTAATAGTCATACGATCGAAAAAGTTCACATCATATTGACGTTCCAGGCTTTTTATCACCCGTACAGAGCTGTCTGTGCTGCAGCCACTCACTTCCACATCAGTTTCATCAGCCATTATCACCACAAACTGCCTGTAAAGCAATTTTGCCCAGCCCTTTACCGCTGCGCCATGCGCCTGCCAGTGTGCATAAAACTGATGCAATTGTTCATTTATCTCTATTTCTTCTTTCTCTACAAAGGGTCTGCTGCTCTGGTACACCCATACACGCGCATTATCAGGGAAATCAGCTGGTATCAGCTTCGTCAACTCATTTTGCATATTGCAAAGTTACATTAGAATCTATTATCGGAAACTATAGCTGTATTGGTATTATCCGGTACATGCGTCAGTAGCCATGTACGCAACAACTTTGCCATTTGTTTATAATTTCTTGAAGTGTAGATACCCAGGCCCAATTTTCCGCCGGTGATGTGACTGTTTATTAATATGCGCTTATCATCTGCAATAAAAATCATTACCTCTCTTTCTTCATTTTTCGTAGCACTTATATTCCTGCTTATTATCTGAAACACCTCAGGTGCTTCTGGATGCCGGTAAACAACCAAATGTTGGGATTGAAGAAACTTCTGTATCAACAGCTGATTTTCTCCCATGTAAAAAACAGTTGAAATCGCTTCAAACTTCAAAGTGCGGTAGTATGCTGCCAGGGAAATTACAAGAGGGGTCAAAATCAATATAACTACAAAGCTTGTTGTACCCAGGAACGAATGTTTATTAGCGGCTCTCGTCATTATCCAACCAAACCATGCAAATCTGGCAATAAATGCCAGGAACATGCCGAACATTAGGGAAGGCACCAATGTCTTCTTATTAAACGGATATCGCAAATGCTTCTTTATAAAAGCAAGATCTTTTATAATAGAATTCTCCCATTGTGCATCTCCGTTTCCTGTAGGTAGGGCTCTCATAGTATATCGTTATTCAGCCAGCGACTGTGCCACCATTTCTGCTATATCCATCACCTTTACATTATCTTCCTGCTCTTTATTCTTCACACCATCCGTCAGCATAGTGGTACAGAAGGGGCAGTTAGCGGCTATAATGTTTGCTCCTGTTTCCAGCGCCTGTTCTGCACGCTCAAAGTTCACACGTGTAGTGCCCTTTTCTTCTTCTTTAAACATCTGTGCACCGCCCGCACCACAGCACATACCATTCGTACGGCAGCGTTTCATTTCCACAAGTTCTACGTCCATCGCTTCCAGCACCTCGCGTGGGGCGTCATATATATTATTACCACGGCCCAGGTAGCAGCTATCATGATAAGTTATTTTCTTACCCTTAAAAGCGCCGCCATCTTTCAGTCGCACACGTCCCTCATTTATCAGTTGCTGTAGGAATGTAGTATGGTGTATCACCTCATAGTTTCCACCCAGCGCAGGGTATTCGTTCTTCAGTATATTAAAGCAGTGCGGGCAAGCAGTCACTATCTTCTTCACACCATACCCGTTTAGCGTATGTATATTATTATACGCCATCATCTGGAAGAGGAATTCATTACCGCTCCTGCGTGCCGGGTCTCCCGTACAGGCTTCTTCCTTGCCCAGTATTGCAAACTTCACACCCACCTTATTCAGTATCTGTGCAAAAGCCCTTGTTATCCTTTGTGCTCTTTGGTCAAAGCTGCCCGCGCATCCCACCCAGAAGAGCACTTCAGGTGTTTCGCCGCTTGCTGCATACTCCGCCATCGATCTTACTGCTACTGACATATCATCAAATTCTGTTAGTAAAAATTAATTGTTTTATTAAGCGTTCACCCATGCATCCCTGTCGTCCGGGCTAAACTTCCACGGCGCCATATTGTTCTCTATATTGCTGCTCATCAGGTTCCATTCCTGCGGTGCATTACTTTCCTCCATTATCAGGTAGCGGCGCAGCTGCATTATTATATCCAGCGGATTTATTGACACAGGACATGCCTCCACACAAGCCTGGCAGCTCGTGCAGGCACGCAGCTCTTCCACGCTTATATAGTCATGCACCAGGCTTTTGCTATCATCCTGCCAGGTACCGTTTTTATCTATATTCTTGCCCACAGCTTCCATACGGTCGCGCGTATCCATCATTATCTTTCGTGGCGATAGTAGTTTACCCGTCATATTAGCCGGGCAGCTGGCCGTACAGCGTCCGCACTCGGTACAGCTATATGCGTCCAATAGATTTTTCCAGCTCAGGTCCTGCACATCTTTAGCGCCAAAGCGTTTATGTTCCTGCGCTGCATCGGCAGCAGGTGCCTTGTCAGGTTCCATCATATACAGCACCTCGTTCTGTATCTCTGGCATGTTCTTCATCTCGCCCTGCGGTATCAGTCTGCCGTAGTACGCATTCGGGAAAGCCAGCAATATATGCAGGTGCTTAGAGTAGGGTAGATAGTTAAGAAAAGCAAACACACCCAGTATATGCAGCCACCAGCAGCTGCGCTCTATAGCCACCAGCGTACCGCTCGATAGTCCCGAGAATATAGGCGTAAAATGACTCGTTATCCAAAAAGCATTCGTTACCGTATAGTGCTCCACATTCCTGCTCTGCAGCACCAGGTCGCAGCTGTTCATAGTCAGGAATAGTGTCATCAATATCACCTCGGTTATCAATATCAGGTTAGCATCCGTCTTCGGCCATCCATTCAGCTCACCCATCCACAGCCTGCGCACATGCAGCACATTCCTCCGTATCAGGAACACAAGACAAGCTACCAGTACCAGCACCGCCAGCACCTCGAAGAAACCAATAAGAAATGGGTAGAGCATACCCAGCATAGGAGCAAATAATCGGTGCTTGCCCAGTATCCCATCCAGGAATATCTCCAGTATCTCTATGTTTATTATTATGAAGCCCGCATATACCGCCAGGTGCAGAAAAGCCGGTATCGGCTTCTTAAACATTTTTTTCTGTCCCAGTGCCAGCAGCACCATATTGCGCCAGCGTTGCGGTTTGTTATCGCTTATATCTTCGTCCCGGCCCAGGTTTATATTACGGCGTATTCTCACTACACTTTTCGAGAATATGTATATAGCTACGCCCGCACATATTAAAAAAAGTATTTGCTGAATCAGGTGCATGTACACTGTATTTGGCCTCGAAAATAATGGCTTTTACACTAAAAACATAGTTTGTTATTTTATTGGGTCTTTAACATAAAATTGTTTAGGTTTGATGCAAACGAAAAGACCGCCAAAATGTTGAGGAAGACGATATTAGTTATAGCCGGCTTCATATTATTTTTTTCAGGAAAATCCCTTGCCCAGGACAATTCATTAGGTACCATCTCCGACGAAGGCCGTGCCATTCTGCGTGCCATGGAAGACTCCCTCATTGTTACTGCCGATTCTATGTACACTGCCTACATACCCGATACACGCCCTGCCTACTGCGAGCGCTTTGTAAAGCAGCTTATCAAGGCCCTCAAAGTTCCCAATTCATACAAGTACCCTTTCGATACCCTTAGCAAAAAGATAAATATCATTTACCCTGACGATAACAGCTACCGCATCTTCAACTGGAATATACAGCCCACACCCGTTACCAACCGCTACTACGGCGCTATACAGATGCCCACCGAGCAGTTGAAGCTCTACCCAATGATCGACTATTCCGAAGACCTCGGTAAGAATGCTGCCGATAGCCCCCTTGCCAAAACCAAATGGTACGGCGCACTATACTACCGCATCATTACACATGAGGTGGACGGCAAAAAGATATATACACTCTTTGGCCTCAACGGTGCCAGCCCCATAAGCAACAAAAAAGTGCTCGAGCCGCTGGAGTTCACAGACAATGGCCCCGTATTCGGCGCCCAGATATTCAATGTCAATTCAGAGACGGCTCCCGGCAATCGCATCTATCGTTTTATTATAGAATATAAAAAGGAAGTGCAGGCATCTATGAATTGGGACGACGAACTGAAAGTAATCTACTTCGATAAGCTTCAGTCCCAGGTCAATGACCCTAACCGCAAGTACACCTACGTGCCCAGCGGCCAGTATGATGGTTTTAAATGGCAGGACGAGCAATGGAAATACGTTACAGACCTTATACCTGTGCAGTCACTAAAGGATGGCGAAGCCCCATCAGGCGAAAAACCATTTAATGCCAAATAATCCTTAGATTTTTAACTCATTTTTTATAGCTTTGCAGCGCAATAGCCATCACAGGCATTGCATACTCCAACTAGACTGGTCCGGTAGCTCAGTTGGATAGAGCATCAGCCTTCTAAGCTGAGGGTCATTGGTTCGAATCCAATCCGGATCACAGAATATAAAAGCCGCTAAAGTAGCGGCTTTGTTTTTTCTGCAGTTTCTTCTATTGTCTAAATATATTGACTTTCGGTGTAGTTTGGTTCGAGTCCTAAAGGTTTGGTAGTTGGTATTCCCTTGCTATGCTGTTTCCCTTTTTCGTAATTTTATGGGAATAATAATATCCATGAATAACGATAGAGGAAATACAGAATTAACGGTTAACGTTCCCAAAAATGCAAACTATGAAACCTTCAAGGCAATTATACACCAACGAACAAACTCCAAAACAGAAGAAGAACTGCAAGAATTATACGCACAATTTAAAGAACTAAATGAAAAGGAAGAAAAGGAGAGAAAAGAGCTTATTGCTATTATCGGTGATTTATATGATAAATATAACGGGAAAACAGACTATGAAAGTCAAAAAAAAATGAGGGAAATTAATGACGTTGCTTGCTATCTATTAGACACAGGTAAAGAGTCGCGTATTGTAGCAGAAGGAGAGAGCCCGGACTTTATTGTTGAAATTGAGGGTGAAAGTATTGGTTTGGAACATACGGTGTATATCAATGATGAAGTGGTAGCAAAAATCTCAACAATCCAATTTGTTTTTTCTGCAATTGAAAAAGAAATATTGGAGAAAAACCCTGAAGCGAAGTTGTTGTTTAATGTTGGTATTGATTTGGAGCACTTGCCAAACAAGAATTATCTGAGAACTACTTGCTATGAATATTTCACGTCTTTAGTCAATAACACAGAGATCGACAGACCGGTGTTCATTAAAAGTTTAATAGTCTCGCCACATGAAACTTTTCAAATAAAATATAATGAAGATTGTAGGCCTACGCCGATTGATATCGACCATTTTGAGAAAAAACTAGATGCAAAGAACTCAAAGATTGAAAACTATAAGGCGAAAAGCGGATTGAATAAGATTAATTTACTGATGATTATAGATGGAATAGGATGCAAATCCAACTTCTATATTGATTTGGCCAAGATGCCAAAGAAGGAGCGCGCTTTTTCTGAAATCATAATATATAACCGTTTCGAGAAAACTATATTAGTAGGGAAGATTTCTTAAATCCTATAGCCTCTATGGGTACAAAGTAATCAGACATTTATAAGGATAATTTAACTAAATCCCTGTTTAGTTCTCGTTTGCAATGAGGATTCCAAGGTTCGGCGTTTGCAACGCCACACATAACATGAGCAACGCGCTAATGCCTTATCCCTTTCATGTTTACAACACAGATTTCAGGTAATGTGTACTATTACATTTGTATAATAATCATTCATAAGCACCAATATGCGTTTTTCTTCCAGCCCCCGAACAATATCCTTCAGCTTTAATATCAGAAACAAATTTTAATATTTCAGGTTTCACATCTTTAGTTAATTTTCTTTTCAAAAACATTCTAAACGATATATGTCGAACAAATATCCGTTTATTATTTTCTTTAATTAACGGAGTGAAATCGCAGGAAAGATGCGCCCAGTTTCCTTTATCTGCAGGTGTATAATAGATTTCTACGGGAAGCCCATTAATGGTAGCATTAATGCATGGCGTAGCGAAGATCAACCAGGTATTCTCATTTTGTATTCCAATCGTATACCCTGAATCAAAAAGCGGCAATAATGAATACTCACTAGTATCGCTTATCATATTCTTCATTACTTTAAAACAAATGATGGTCGGAAAAATAATTATGAAGCAAGTCAGCCCAAGAAAAAGAATAATTATTCCATATATATTCTGAATTGAATCCATAAAGAATAGAAAACAACAAGTTGCTGCTAAGGCTATAAATAGAACAACTATTCTTTTTCTATTTAGTTTCCAAAACGTTATTTCAGCCATTGGGTTATTGGTCATGCAACTTCTTTTGTCAAATATATTGCAAAATTTCCTTTGCGAGTTTCTCACCAGTTCCCCCCACTGGTTCAAGCGTCAATGCTTGAACCTATAAATTGCCGGTAGGCAAATAAGTCATAAATCCAACCCAATCCGGAACATAATAAAAAAGCTGCTCCTAAGAGTGGCTTTCTTTTTAAGGCAATTCAAGTACATATTAGTAGTCATCTTTGACCACTAATATTTTTTTGCCCTTCGGCTGGCTCGTAGCAGTCTGGTAGCGTTCTATCTCTCGCTTTGTATTCTGTTAGCAGATCCTCCAGCCCTATTGCCGCTCTATATTTATCTACCTCTTTACAGTTACAAAGTGTAGCCGTCCGTCCTATCCAGTGTCCGTAATAACTACATAACTGTCCATTTCCTCTTTCATAATGGTTATCTGCAATAGTAGCAACTTCTATAGGCAAAATATTCCCTGTTAATACTTCTATTTTTAACTGCTTAAAGAGATATTCCCATTCATCTTCATGATAGTCGCCCAAATGTATGAGTGAAATTGTAAGGCTTGCAAAAGCACCACAATTATGGTAACCCGGAAATTTGCCCAATTCAATTAGCCTTGCAACCCTTGCATAATTTATGGAGTCTGCCTGTTTTTGAAAAAATGCTAAATAACTATAATTGGAATCTGCTTTTGCTGAAGCTGACTGCATCATTTCATTCCTTGCAAACTGATCTAAATGTTCTATTGAATTTACTTCCTTTATCAACACCGTGTCGTATTTCGACCAACCCTTTTTTCGCATTTCTTCATAATTAGCTGTTAAATAATTTTCTAAAAATGCTTTATCATTTCCCGTCAATTTCCGTAAATAACTTTTGACTTTTATCGAATCAACACCACCTTGAATGGCTTTATTTAAATACTTCAGAAAAGTAGTAGTATCATTTCGTTTGTAACAGCACATGGAAAAATTTAGATAATCATAAGGATTGGCAAAAGTTTCATTCTCTACAAACCTGCCAATAGCAGTATAAGCGCTATCATACTTTTCTTTATATAAATAAGTTTGTCCCAAAAATCTATTCTCCTCTATATTTTTTAGAACCCCTAGTTGGGAATAACCACTTACACAAACAAACAGACAAATACACAGTGATAGAATTTTTTTTTGCTGTTCTGTGCGTCTGCCAGAACTATTTGAAACATTTTTAGGCATGAGATAAAGATAAAAATAAAGATCAGTATTATCCTTACTAGTCCTCGTTTGCAACGAGGATTCCAAGGTTCGGCGTTTGCAACGCCACACATCACATGAGCAAACCCATCTAATAGCATGTATAAGTGTACGAATAAGTTAACTGCGGTGTCGGTGACGCCGGACCACTATTATACACAGCAGTTATCTTGCCATCTTTATCAAAATCGTAGGTAACGGTTTGGTTTTTATTGCCTTCGTAAAGGTGCTTGCAATGTTTAGTGACCACACCATATATAAGAAGGTCCGAAATCTCAGCTAAATCTCCCTGTGTAGCCTGCTTGTCCGCGTAGTAGGTATAGGTTCCTGTACTACCGCCATAGTTGTATGATACTGCGTCTCCATTATTCCAGTCATAACTTTCTTCCCATGTATACTCCGGTTGGGTATATCTATGCGTTAGTCTTATCAACTCTTTATGGCCATCATAATACATACTATCATATCCATTTATTTTTCGGCTTATG
>JAFDXS010000650.1 GCA_018267795.1 Bacteroidota bacterium
CCAAAAAACTGGAAAAGAAGATAAGGGCCAATAAGTTTGATTTTGAAGACTTTAAGGAGCAACTGGGCCAGATAAAGAAAATGGGTAATATAAAAGACCTGCTGGCTATGATACCTGGTGTAGGCAAGGCTATAAAGGACATTGATATATCTGACGATGCCTTTAAAGGTATTGAGGCTATGATAAACTCAATGACCCCATACGAGCGCAATAACCCTGATGTGATAGATGGAAGCCGACGCAAACGCATAGCGAAGGGCAGTGGCAAGGATGTAAATGAAGTAAATGCCTTTATGAAACAGTTTGAGCAGATGCGCCAGATGATGGGACAGATGAACAAATTTAAAGGTATGGGCATGGGAATGCCGGGCATGCCTTTTGGGAAAAGATAAGGTGATATAGACTAATGTATTCATATCGGAAAAATAGATGTGTACAAGGCATTTATTTTTCCGATTTTTTTATATTATATTTGCAGTCCAAATTTATTGTTAAACGCAAATAATTTTTATTATTTATGGCGGTAAAAATTCGTCTTCAAAGGCACGGGTCCAAGAAGCGCCCGTTCTACTTTATAGTAGTAGCCAACAGCACAGCCCCACGCGATGGTAAATTCATCGAAAAACTGGGCACATACAATCCACTATCTGTACCTGCAACTGTACGCATCAACCGCGAACGCAGCCTGCATTGGTTACAAAAAGGCGCTGAGCCGACGAATACATGCCGTCGTATCCTATCTTTCAAAGGCGTACTATACCTGAAGCACCTGATGCGCGGTGTAAGCCTGAACCTGTTTGATGAAAAAACAGCATGGGAAAAATTTGAAAAATGGAATGGCGAGCATGAAGAAGTAGTGGCTAAACGTGAGGAAACTCACCGCAAGCACAAACAGGAAAAACGCCATGCGGCTATTTCTGAGTCTGTGCGCCGTGTAGAAGAAAAGAATGCTGCAAGAGCAGCAACTTCTCTGCCTGATGATACTGCAGATGCAGCAGCAGCTGAAACTGCCGATCAGCCAGAAACTGAAGCATAGTTTTTTAACGCCGATGGATATCGGTGTATAAATGAAGTAAAAAAGCAACGATGTTTTCATCGTTGCTTTTTTTAATGCTGTATGGTGGCAGATTGTATCGTTTTCCCAAAATATCCTCTTATTTTAGCTACCTCATTTTACGAGCAAAATTTAGATAATAAAACTGATTATGGCGCAAGCAATGCTGCAAATGGAAGCAGAAAGGAAGGAATGGAAAATGGCTTTCCTTATTATGAGTGCACTGATAATAATTATAATGCCGCTACTAAGCCATAGCTATGGCCAGACGGGTGACGAGTGGCTGCAAATAGAATATGGCCAGCATATATACGACTACTTTTTTCACGGCGATAAGCAGGCGCTGGACTATACTAACAGATCGGCACAGTATGCTCACCAGGAGTATTATGGAGGGCTATATGATTTTTCACTAGCCGTATTGCATCATTGGTTTCCACGTATTGACATACTCAATCTTCGCCATTTTTTCAATGCCCTGTATGGTGCAGTGATGATGGTGTTTACGGGCTTGCTGGCGCGTAAGATAAGCAACAAGTGGTCGGTAGGTTTGTTAGCGCTT
>JAFDXS010000651.1 GCA_018267795.1 Bacteroidota bacterium
TTTAGTTGCAAGCTGTCGAGCTTTTTAGGTATAGGTGCAGAGTAGAAAGTATCTGCACGTATAAATAGACTATCCTTGCCGTTGAGTTGCTTTAGCACTGGTTTTATGGTAGCCCACAATATCTTTTTCTTCTTAAAATATTCAGCATGGCCGCAGTAGAGGGTGGTGTGCTGGGAGGTGTCTATCACTATTACATGGCCTACAGCATTACCGTAGCCGGTTATTTTATTGTAATCCAGCTTATCGCCTTCTATGTACTGGTCATCATTCATTATAGATGAGTGCCCTGAGAAGTGAGCTATTTCATTTTTGCTGTCATAGGTGCCATCACAAGTGTGCAGGGTAGATTTACCACTCACCAATACGGAGCAGGAAAAGAATGTTACGAGCTTTGAGTCTGTATTATAACCAAGATCGTCGGAATTGATGTTGTATTCCGGATCGGTAATGATAACATCATGTGTAAATCGGGTATCTTTTGTACGTACATTGTAGGTACCCTCATCGCTGGTTACAATAGTGTTCTCATTCTGCAAAGTACCCCCCTGTGTGTACACGCCTATTTTCGTTCCTACATCATAGGTAAGCTCTTCGCAGAGGAGCTTTGCTTTGCCATCAGTAAGGCTTACATTACCCTTTAGGTAGGCCAGCTTCTTACCGCTAGTGTAACGCATATAGTCGCCAAGGGCTTCGGTACCGCCGGGCTGTATTATATGGGCATGGCTGAAGGCTTCCAGGTTGTTGGTTACCGTATTCATATACACGCTGTCTGCAAACAGCAGGGTTTCGCCCTGGCGCAGCTGTACGTCGCCTATAAACTTATTGATGGTACCGGTATCGGTAGTTATAGACTGGAAAAGCGTAGTGTGGACAATATCGATATTTACTTTCTTCGATGTATCTGCCATCTTTTGGGCAAATGCATGGATATTAAACAAGAGTATTGCACTACACAGACCTATTAACCGCCAGTATTTATGATAAAGTGAATTAAATGAGTACAATCCCTATGATTTAGTATTAAAACTATTTTTTGCGCCTCCAAAGATAGTAAGGTTTGCAGAACCTGACAGAAGCATTATAAAAAAGGAAAGCCGCCAAAAATGGCGGCTATCTCTCTTTTGTTGTCTGTTATGCCCAACTATTTCCTAACCGTAACGGTTATTGTTCCAATTTTTCCATCAATGCTGTGCAGCACTACAAAGTAGTTGCCATCTGCAAAATGGGACAGGTCTAATACTTTGCGGGACTGGTTAAGTACCATATCCTGCAGCATTACCTGGCCAACAGCATTATATACCTGAATTTTCATTTCAACCGGCTGATTGCCCCAATCAAGGGTTAGCTGACCTGAAGTAGGGTTAGGATAAACTTTTACGCCACTTACATCCATTGTGTTGATCTTAAGCAATGCAATGCCTAATACATTAGATGGTTGTGAGTTACAGCCGTTGTTCACGATCTCTACATAGTAATAACCTTCTTCTGTAGGATGATATGATTGTCCTGTAGCTCCAGGTATCAGCTGGCCATTAGGGCCGTACCACTGCATAGTACCCGGAATGTTAGATACCAGCAAAGTACCAATCAAAGATATAATTGGTGCGGGCGGTGCC
>JAFDXS010000652.1 GCA_018267795.1 Bacteroidota bacterium
CCTCTGCAATTGCCGGCATGGACCCGCCCTCGCGAAGCGGGGTGACATACCGCGTTACATTTACTGTTCTTAATTCAGGTTCCCTGGAAGCCATATTGATGTTACAAACTTAATCCTTTGGGAATTAAAAAGTAAAAAGTCAAAATTTAAAAAGCAGTATTAAGCAGGGGGCAGATTGAAGCTATGCCCTGAAATGGGATTTCCGGAAATTTCCGGTTTTTTCCGTTAGCAATTTTGCTAATAAATGCTACAGGAAAGGGATTCAGGGGCAATTTTCCGGTTACCGGAAAATATTAGGAGCGGAAATTTCCGCTGCGTGGAGGGTTTACAGTATGTCAAAGAACTTCTATACAAGGTTAGCTTTGAGGGGCTATTTGCATATTTCAGGAGATGTCTCCCTTGCGGTCGACATGACGGCCTTGATTTGGCAAGGTACGGTTATTAACAAGGGGTTTCCAAGAAAAGATATCAACATTTATACATCCATAAACTCCCATGCACTTTGGTAGGCATTATGCTTTTCGGTGTAGGCAATGAGATCGGCGTAGAAGGCTAAAGAGGATAATGTACCGCTATCACCAATAATGACCAATTTTTTTCTTGCGCGTGTCATGGCTACATTCATACGGCGTATGTCTGAAAGGAAACCTATAATACCGTCAGCATTGCTTCTTACCATACTTATATAAACAATATCACGCTCCTGGCCCTGAAAACTATCGATGGTGTTTACCGATATTTTCTTACCGTGCGCCAGCAAGAGCGCATTGTGTTCTAACAGATCATTTAATACATGCACCTGTTGCTTGTAGGGCGAGATGACGGCAATGGTGGGAAAGTTTTCTGCGGAATAATGCTTGTCGAGCTCCTCTGTAAGCAATGTGAGATGCTTAAAAAGAAATGCAGCTTCCTCCGGATTATAAGTGCTGGTGCCATCTGCTTTTTCGTCGAAGCCACAGCCTGCAGTGTCAACAAAAGTAAAAGGTACATCTGCCGGAAACAGCATGTGCTGTGCTACCGAGCTGTGTGCCTTTAGTTTATTTTGATAAAAGACCCCGGAGGAATAACCCATTATCTGCTCATGCATCCTATATTGCTCTTCCAGCAAAACAACTGCTTCAGGATGTAAAGCCACACATTTCTCCAGCAAAGTATTATTTAATCCTGCCCTGGCAGCCTCGTTTGATTTAATAGTAGGCGGCAATTGCTGATGGTCGCCAGCCAGTATTACTTTTTTTGCTTTAAGTATAGGTATCCAGCAAGCGGGCTCAAGTGCCTGGCCAGCCTCATCTATTACTACGGTGTTATACTTAAGGTGCTTTACCGTGTAATGATTAGCGCCAACAAGCGTTGCTGTGATAACCTGGGCACGGGCTATGAGATCGTCAATAATATATTGTTCCTCCTTTTCCACATCCTTCATTATTTTATGTGCCGCATCAAAGAGCGCCTTTCGCTGCTCCCGCTCTGCACGGCCAAAGCTGCGCTTGTATTTGTGCGCCATATTCTTAAACTCAGCAGCCTGCTTTTTGAGCTTCTTAATTTCTTTCGTGCCTGTATGCGCTGCCATCTTACTATCGAGCGTAAGTGATAAGAGTTTTTCGGAGACACGGGC
>JAFDXS010000653.1 GCA_018267795.1 Bacteroidota bacterium
GCTCATCATCTTTACAGAGTGCTGTGTAGGCTTTGTTTTCAATTCCTTGGCAGCACGCAGGTATGGTATCAGCGTAAGGTGAACTACCAGGCAATTCTCAGGCCCCATTTCCCATTTCATCTGGCGAACTGCTTCTATATAAGGCAAGGATTCTATATCGCCCACGGTACCACCCAACTCGGTGATAATGATATCATATTTATTATCCTGGCTCAGCAAGGTCATGCGACGCTTGATCTCATCAGTGATGTGCGGAATCACCTGAACGGTTTTACCAAGGAAAGCGCCTTCGCGTTCCTTGTTGATCACGTATTGATAAATACGGCCTGTAGTCACATTGTTTGCCTGGGAAGTGAACGTATTTAAATAACGTTCGTAGTGGCCGAGGTCAAGATCTGTTTCTGCACCATCTTCTGTTACATAACACTCACCATGTTCGTATGGGTTTAGTGTACCAGGATCCACATTGATGTAGGGATCAAATTTCTGGATGGTAGTACGAAAGCCACGCGCCTGGAGCAATTTAGCCAGAGATGCTGCAATAATTCCTTTTCCTAACGATGAAGTAACGCCACCGGTTACAAATATATATTTTGTCATAACGCTCCTGTTGTTTAAAGACCGGTGCGCAGCTCAGGTTTATATTACATTAAAATTTCAGGGAATAGCTGTAGCGGTCACACAAAGGTAAGAAAGAAAAACAGAGTAGAGAAAAGCAGCTTTAGAATAAATAACAAATGTGGAAAAAGAGCTCTCCTCGAGGAAATGATGAGCAAAATCTTCTTTGTGATAATTAGATATATAAAAATGGCATAATAATTGGGTGTTAAAATTTTTAACTCTTATCACATGTGTTTTAAAAAGCCTCTTTTTTGTCTTTATTTTCTTGTATTAAGTCATTGGTCTTATTGCCAGGAAGTAGAAAAAGGCGCTCAATCTATTAAATTTGATTACGGTATATTGTCCTTATATGAACTCGGGGCGTTCGCAGATAAGATGAATATGGCAAATCAGGCGGCATCCGAGTCGATCGAGCATATATCAGGGCCTATAAGCATTATTTACAGTTACTATATTTCCCGAGGAATTGCTTTGGGTATAGCAGTGCGTTATGAATGGGGTATGGGCTCTTTATACGACATATCTAAAAACTATCAAACTCCTGAATATTATAATGGCAGTTTTAAAGACAATTTATTTACCGCCGGGCCGGAAATGCAAATTATTTATACCAACCACTACAAGTATCAATGTTATGGAGGAATAAATGCATCATTAACCTATAGGTATAGAACTACTGAACGCTATGGAACTCTTAATAAGTGGATACCCACAGGTCAAGTGACTTTTTGGGGCTGTCAGTTCGGTGAAGGACATCTAAAAGGATATATTGAGATAGGCATGGGCTATAGGGGGCTTGTTAATGGTGGGGTTGGTTATTTTTTCCATTAAACAATCAATTGCTATAGCCACTAAAATAGTTATTCGCCGCGTTTTTCAGCGTGTGCCAGCTATTGCTGTCCAGCGCGGGGGTATAAATAGTTACATAGGTATCAGGGCCCCTCAGCTTTAATATCTCTGTAGCCCTGTCTTTTGAAGAAG
>JAFDXS010000654.1 GCA_018267795.1 Bacteroidota bacterium
AGAACTTGCCATAAAATGCAATATTGGTAATGAGGGTTATAAGCCCAACCAATATCTTAGCTACAAAGCCGATAACAATAGCATTAATGATGGCCTGTATGCTCAAGTAAAAAACGCGCTTACCAACAGGATGATTTTTTTGCTCGAGCGCTTCCGGCTCGTAGTCCATGGTTAATGATGGTGAAATAGGAATAGCACCTGGTGCTCCTGGTTCAGTTTCTTTTCGGGACATGCTTCGTAAATGTTGTAGTGCCGCTGAGAATGTAGTAATTACGGCTAATGGAATGCAAAGTTATACAAACGGGAAATGCAACGTCGGCATTTATACTAACTCTCTTCGTAAATTAATTTGATTAATTTTTAACCAATGGAGCTACAACACATTGCAAACAATTTTAATCTCATTTTAATCACCCTTCATACATCTTCTCTATTTGAGTTGCATATTTCTGTTCTATTATTTTGCGTTTTAGTTTTAGTGTTGGCGTAAGCTCGCTGCTATCTATAGTCCATTCCTGTGGCAGCAGGGTGAATTTCTTTATCTGCTCAGGGTGGCCAAAGAGCGGGTTGTATTTATCAATAACGCCCTGCATCAGTGCTATCATTTCAGGCTGCTGTATGAGCTCGGCATTGTTGTCAGAGAATGTTTTATTTGGGTTCTGATCTCTTAGTGTTTTGCGGGCATTGTTGAATGCAGGAACTATTAGAGCACTTACAAATTTTCTGCCTGCGCCTATTACCATCATCTGCTCTATCAACGAACTTTCTTTCATTTTGTTTTCTATCACCTGCGGGGCTACATACTTGCCGCCAGATGTCTTAAATATTTCTTTCTTGCGATCAGTAATCTTCAGGAAGCGGCCCTCTACCCACTGACCTATATCGCCCGTATGAAACCAGCCACCCTCCATAGCTTCAGCAGTTTGCTGGGGGTGCTTGTAGTAGCCCATCATTATGTTATTGCCCCGGCACAGTATTTCGCCATCCTCGGCCAGCTTCACCTCTACATTATCTATCAGCGGACCGATAGTGCCCACTCTCCTGTCTTCAGGCTCAAAACGATTGACAGATACAACGGGAGATGTTTCCGTTAATCCGTAGCCTTCCATAATGACTATACGTGCAGCGGTAAAAATACGTATCAGCCTTTCCTGGCAGGCAGCAGAACCGGTAACTATTGCTTTTACATTGCCGCCCAAGGCCTCGCGCCACTTGCTAAAGACCAGCTTGTTTGCAATGCTTAGCTGTATGCGATACCAAAGGCTGCCATGATTTACATTATCAAACCTTTTACCCAGCTCCAGCGCCCAAAAGAATAAGGCACGCTTGATACCTTTGAGTGTGAGGCCGGTATTGAATATGCGTTCATATACTTTCTCCAGTAAGCGAGGCACAGTGGTAAAAACCATTGGCTTTACTTCCCTGAGGTTGTCACCAATAGTATCCATGCTTTCCGCATAGTAGATAGCAATACCCGCCTGCAAATAAATGTAGCTAACAGTACGCTCAAACACGTGATTGAGCGGCAGGAAACTTAAAGCACGCTCCCCTTTTTAGCAAAAGTAAATGCCGGCATAGAATCCTGCACATTGCT
>JAFDXS010000655.1 GCA_018267795.1 Bacteroidota bacterium
AGCGTGAAATACATCTGGTCGAACATTACGTAGAGCTTCTTACCAGTGCCACGACTTTTATTTTCTTCTATCACCAGGTCGCAGATGCGTTCCAGCTCTTCTTTGGAAAGAGTAGTACCTGTAGGGTTCTGCGGTGTGCAAAGGCATAGCAGGGCAGCACCTTTTATATGCGGGGCTATATCGCTTGCCAGTGGCATGAAGTTATTTTCAGGATGTGCCTCTATTACGCAGTGGAGGCCACCGTTCATGTGCGTGTAGTGGTTATTGTTCCATGAAGGGACAGCGTATATCACCTTATCACCCTGGTTTACTATGGCGCGGAATAACGAATAGATAAGCGGACGCCCACCACTTGCTATCAACACCTCGTTAGCCGCATAGCTAATACCTTCCTGCTCTTTAATGAATGCGGCAACAGAATTGCGCAGCTCCAGCAGGCCATCACCGGGAGGATAATTGGTATAATGTTCTTTATAAGCGTTGATGATGCCATCTTCCAACTCCTGCGGAATAGGAAAAATATCGGGGTCGAAATCACCAATGGTGTAGTTGTAAATTTTTTCACCCTTACTAATGCGGACATTAATCTCATTGCCGAGGCGTACAATCTCTGACCCGATAAGTGTTTCTGCAAGCTCGCTAAGTTGGCTCATGGTTCGTTATTTGATTTTTAAAAACATTCAGTGTTTAGATAAAAAGCGACACGATTTGAAAAGACATAAAAAAAAGCTTACCAATAACTGGTAAGCTTTTTGTGGTATCATTATGCCTTTCGGTTACACAATGCCATGCCAGCCTACCCTGAGGGCAAGTTTATGTTGACATTTATGGAACTTTCGGATCATTTCTTCGCTATTTTGGGTGCGAAATTATAAAGAAATTTATTTTAACCAAAAATATTTATTTAAAAAGCTCTTCCCTGCTCTTCGGCCTTTGGTCTATCAGCCATTTAAAGCGGCTTAGGTGCAGATTAGGGATATCTGCCTGCTCCAGCGGGGTAAGCTTCTGATGCACATCCTGCTCGAAGAGGATGCGACTGATACGCTGGCTATCGAATAATATGCGCAGCCTTTCACTTTGCGCTTCATTTACGCCCAGGTAGGCACCTTTATCATCTTTAGAATAATAGATAGCCTCGGCATTAGGTTTCACCAGCATATCCGTTATCTCGTTATTTTCGAAATGCCCTGTTAGTGTTTTGCCCTGTATCTGGTCAAACATCTTTGCTTTTGCAGGGCCTGATTGTGAAATAACCAATGCATTATTCGGGACATAAATATTTTTAAGCTTGCCGCTATCCATGCGCAGGAGTATGGTATCGCCGGTAATCTGGCCGGCGCGCGACCATACTACTGGGCTATACATCATGCGGATAGTAGAATCATTTTGAGTATAACTTATACTGTCGCACTTGCCCTGCATAGAGTCTGAGAAAATGAGCACATGGTGATAGCCAATAAAGTAGCGTGGCGCAGATGAGTCTGCTTCCATGGTATCAGCAGCAGGGCTTATGGTCATCTTTAGCTCTTTTTCTTTGGCAGCTTTCTTTTTTGCAGCTCTAGTTGTTGCCGTCTTTTCT
>JAFDXS010000656.1 GCA_018267795.1 Bacteroidota bacterium
GCTTTTTCAGCATCGCGGTATATCTTATACTTCTCTACGAAGACGGATTTGTTCTTTTTGTCGTAGGGGGCTATACTCACGGCCTCAACCACCTCCATCACATTGTCTTTTGACAGGTATAACTTGCCTACTATGGTTTGGTATTCTTTGCTGATATTTAGGGCTTGTTTGCGGTTGTGCCTCTGCTTCTTGTATGCCAATCTATTATTCTTTATTCTGTTATACAATCTTCAATATTCAAATAAGTATAAAAACTTATTCAATAATATTTAAAAAACTGTACCAGCTAAAGGAACAATAAGACGAAAGGCTCGCCGGGAAAGGCGGCTATATTGAGTTAATACTATCCCTACGCCTGCGGGAAAGCTTAGTGATGAGCCAGTGAAATAATAGCTGGCCGCCCTTAATAAGCAATAAGATAAGGGCAATGGGCAGCAGAAAAATGAGCCATACAGGCACCGGCGAGCCGGGAAGATTGAGGAATACCATACATAACATTTTTATTAAATGTAAGTTATGGAAACAAAATGGCATTAAAAAATCTGCCATGGGTTATTAACCATAATTAACCAGCGGCTATTCCAGCACTCCTTCTTTAATCTCATTCCAGAGCGCACGGTAGCAGATGGCGGCGTAGCTGGAGGGAGCAAATGCCTCGATAGGTGCATTGTGCAGGCCCATCTTTTCGACGCCTGAGGTATATGGTATGTAGTACTCGAAGAAGCGCTTGTCCTTATACAGCTCCAGCATCACGTCGTTGTGCATGTTTTTACGCACATCGACCATGGTGAAGAAACACATGAGCTTATCGAGCTCTACGCCTTTGTCGGTGAAGTATTCCTTTACGAGGTCGTAGCTGCGCACGGATAATGTGGTGGGTATGACAGGCATAAGGATAACATCGGAGACATTGAAGATATTATCTGCCAATAGAGAAAAGCCGGGAGGGCAGTCGATGAACACGAAATCGTACTCGCTCTCAATACTTTTCATGAGGCTCTTGAGGTACTTCTTTGAAGATTTTTGCTCGTCTAAGAGGATATCCATTTTGCGGCCGGAGATATCTGCCGGGATAATATCCAGGTTTTCATAGCCGGTGCCCATTATCGCATCTTCCAAAGAAAGGGTATGCTCCATTATCTTCTTTATACTGCCCTTAGCTTTAGGCTCTGCATTGTAATAAAAGCTGGCAGCACCCTGGGGATCGAGGTCCCAGAGTAAGGTGCGATAGCCATCTTTGGCAGCCATATATGCGAAGTTGACACAGGATGAAGTTTTACCTACTCCCCCTTTAAGGTTGTAAAGAGAAATGACGAACATAGCTTTATTGAGTTTTTGCTGTTTATCTGTAATGAAACAGATGGAGAGATAAAGCTAAGATTTAATATTGTTTTTTACAATGTCATTTATCAGCGACTTCGTCTGCCTGCGGATTTTTGGCACCGACATTGAACAAGTGGTAGGCCAGGGTGATACCTGCATCTGCCGGGGCGACATAGGCAAATGACTGCCTGGGTACTATGATAGTACCGCGGGCATCCTGCACGTACAACTCTATATCATTGTGCTTGCCGACAT
>JAFDXS010000657.1 GCA_018267795.1 Bacteroidota bacterium
TTGATGCTACATCCGGTGTTTTTATATTCAGGTACCACTCTGTTTTATTTGCGTTCAGCACAGTAGTGTCGTCATTTCTAAGCAACATCACAATGGCACGCAGCTTATGCCATGAAGGATCAAGCTTAGCTGTAAAAGTATGGTCATACACATTATTATGTATCAATGTGCGCGGCAAAGTATCACTGCTGCCATCAACTGAAGAGATGCTACGTGCAACGAAATTGTAGTACATATCAGATGCCGGCACCCGAGCCGGCTTGCTTTCAAATCCACCCATTGGTCCTCTGACGCCGCCTGCATAGTTATTCATTTGATCATAGTAGGGCGACGGGCCTGTTACATCATCCTGTGTTATTACCATTATCAGGCGGAAGTCGCCATCCATATCTATAGCAGGTTTCACATGCGCATTTAGTGTGAGCGTATTGCCGTCCAGATTAGGGTCAAGGTTTATATCTGCAAATCCAAAGTAGTGCTTCTGTACATTCACCACATCAAAAAAACTATCCACTTCTATTTTCTTCCTGTCAATAAGTATATACGGTACATAATCGTAGTGTAGATAGAATAGGTATTCTGCATAGGCAGTATCTGCCATTATATCATAGTCATGTACAGATATCTGGCAGGCATCCACATCGCTTGTAGCTAGTTGATTCATATATACCCAGCCTTTGGGGCTTGGTGGGTTCCATGTTGCCTCACCCTCCTCTATTGCCAGTTTTTTTATGGGGTTAAAATAAGCACCTCTTATCGTTGTCTTCTGGGTGTCATTAGCCGGGTTAGTATCACCTGTTGCTTCTACCCACATTTTTACATCATAGGTACCAACACCATTTACAGTGTCTGGATAGGGATGTGTGAAAGTATAAGTATTAAACCGCGGTATTTTTAGGCCGGTAAATATGGCTGCCCGAACGATGCCACCATTCCGCTGATATTTTACAACGAAAGATCGAATAGTGTCAAGACCAGCATTATATACTATCCCCGAATGTATAATGCCGGTATTTTGCTTTGTATAACTTAACAAAGAGTCATTGGGCGTCATAGATGCCAAAGCGAGATCTTTGTGTTCAGGTATAAACACCTGCACATTATCTATTGCCCAGCCTGCCATACCGTAGGGAACTTGAGTGGAGTCATTACTATAGCGAAAACCTATCCAAATATTATTTGCAAAGTCGTAGGTCGAAAGATCTATATAGTGAGTAGTAAAATAAGCAGGGGAAGGATTAGCCGGTACATCTTGCACTACAGACCATGTCTTGCCACTATCAATGGAAACCTCTACGGTTGCTCTTTCAACATACTTTGGATAGGTTATTTTCTCGAAATAGGAATCATAACGTAGCCATGCACCATGTATAGTAGAGAAATTGATAGGCGGCGAATACATAAAAACATTTGTGTCACCGCCATCGGCACATGCCGGTACGCATGCTACTTTATTTGTTCCGGTAGTGCGTGCCATCAATGGGCTCATGCAGTCACCTACTTCATAAGGTAGGCCTGCAAACCAGGGCACACGTCCCGTAAATTGATGATGCCAGCCCATTATATTATATCCG
>JAFDXS010000658.1 GCA_018267795.1 Bacteroidota bacterium
AAATAGCTAGCCGTCCGGGTGGTTACACTCGTATCATTAAGCTACCTACTCGTATGGGTGATGCTGCTGATATGGCTATGATAGAATTAGTTGACTTCAACGAGATCTATAACAAAGAAGCTAAAACTGGTACTGCTAAGAAAACACGTCGTGGTCGTAGCAAAGCAACTGCTCCTAAAGCAGCGCCTGCAGCTACTGCAACACCTGCCGAAACTGCAACTCCTGAAGCACCAGCAACAGAAGCTACAGAAACACCATCTGCAGAATAATAAATATTATAAGAGTCAACACATAAAGAAAGGGCTGCAATTTGCAGCCCTTTTTGTTCTTTGTGCTTGTTATTGTTCGTCTTCCTTTTCTCCTTTTGCTTTCGAAGATTTCGGTGCTCGCTTTGCTTCCTTCAGCGCCTTATTTATTATCCACTCCAACTGCCCATTCACACTGCGAAACTCATCCCCTGACCATTTCTCCAGGGCCTTAAACACATCCTCATCAATGCGCAGTACAAATGTCTTCTTTCCAGCCAAAGCGATTTTTTAATTTTTATTTTTAGTTTTTAATTCATTTATTGATACAAGGAGCCTGTATTCAACACCGGCTGGGCGCCACGTTCACCGCATAGCACCACCAGCAGGTTGCTTACCATGGTAGCCTTCTTTTCCTCATCCAGGTTCACTATATTTTTACTATTCAGTGTGTCCAGCGCCATCTCCACCATGCCTACAGCCCCTTCCACTATTTTGTAGCGGGCAGCTACTATAGCCGTGGCCTGTTGGCGTTGTAGCATAGCGCCTGCTATTTCCTGTGCATACGCCAGGTGACTAATGCGCGCTTCCTTCGCCACTATACCTGCAGTAGTCAACCTTTCATTCAGTTCATTTTGCAACAGTTCCTGCACCTTATCACCACCGTCACGCAGGGTTATGCTCGCGTGTTCATCTTCTATATTGTCATAGGCAAAGCCCATCGCCATATTGCGTAGTGCAGCCTCGCTTTGCATGCGTACGTATGCTACATAGTCTGCCACTTCATAGGCAGCTTTATAAGTATCGGCTACCTGCCACACCAGCACGGCAGCGATCTCTATTGGATTGCCCATTTTGTCATTCACCTTCAAGGTAGGAGTGGCCAGGTTCTGCGCTCGCTGGCTTATTTTAATGGTACTGTACAGCGGGTTCACAAAGAATAGTCCATTCTCTTTCACCGTGCCTACATACTTACCAAAGAAGTTCAGTACACGTGCATGGTTAGGTTGTACCACCATTATACCTTTCCATATAAAAATATCTACAGCAAATAATATTAATCCCGGCCCCACCATCATTGGGTTAAGGTTTGCCTGAGTAAAGAAGTAGATAGCTGCACCCAGGCATGCTACCGATATTAGTAATGCAAGAAATCCATTTACTGGTTTTAGTACCTTTTCCATGATAAATTTAATTTGATATCAGAATGATATCATAAAATTAAAATGTTTTTATGAAATAAAAAAATGCCATGTTATCTTCAAACAACATGGCATTGTAGGGCAGGTTTTGGAGTGTTTATTTAAGCGATACGCGACCGCT
>JAFDXS010000659.1 GCA_018267795.1 Bacteroidota bacterium
AGATAGCATAGCCAATCATAGCATTTGCATCATAAGAGGGGTAGGGCGAAGGCCATTCGCTATTCTCTCCATTGATCACTACCGACTGTGACTGCCAGTTGCCGGGCATTTTTGCCGATGAACCCGAATGTTTAGAGCTGCTGCATGATGCATTTGCGCCAAGAATACAAAGTGCGGCAGCAAAAATAAATGACCTGTTTACCATAAAAATGAATGTGGCGCAAAGTAAGCCCTTAAATAAAGAAAAAACGAGATTGCAACCCCGAAGCAATTATTTTAACATCTTCTCAGACAATAATAATGACCCCTGGTTTACTGGCTACCTTAATTTATATAAGGTGTAGAAATCATTGATCTTATAAGAATCGACAGCACTATGGCTATAACGAAGGTAATCTTTAAAGAATGGCTCGCTTACTTCCAGGCGCCACAGCAGGTACTTTATATGCATGGAATCTATCTGTCTTTTGGCAACATCAAGACTGGCGGTATATGCTATTACCATGGCCTTCTTGTTTGTGTATAGCGTGAGGGCACGTGGCTTGGCAAATAAAATAATTTCCTCCTTCCCTGTATGATCAATAATGTACTGAAATGCAACAGTGTCATTCCTGGTATTGGGTGACCATATATAATCGGGCATCTTTGCAGCACTGAGATAGTCTTCATGGCCCAATGCGAGGTAGATAACAGTGAATAGTATTGCAATCTTATATGGCCTTACCCGCGTGATTTTTTTCAGTAGTCGATAAATGCCTTCTTTAGAGTATAGTATATACAGCGGTACAGCCGGAAGGAAAAAGCGCATGCCTTCGTGTACCGGCGTAATAATAATCAGCAGGCACATGAGCATAAAGAAAAAGTCTTCCATAAGTATTCTTTTTTTTACAACAATTACAAATCCTAAAATGCCGGAAACAAGGCCGGTATAGGACGTAGCAGAAACCAAAATCCGGGATACAAAGCCATGAGCACTATGCTGGAAGATATCTTTAATAAGAGCTATAAAATAAAGTATGTTGGTATATAGAACGCCTGCATAATTTGTATGCCATGTGTAGAAATTCTTATAATAGTTCATGGCATCCTGTGGCGTATGAAATACCAGCTTGTTCATCACGAGGTATATTCCTGCGGAAAAGAAAATAATAAGTAACGGGGAAAGGGCCTTTGGAGAAAATCGTCTGACTGCTATACGTTTATATACATCAATAGTCAGCAATAAGCCCTCGGCAGCAAGCAACAATATGGCCTGGCTGCGAATGAGTATAGCCATTGCCGCTGTGCAGGCGAGTAAAGCTATCCTTATGGCACTAAGCTTTTCTCCCTTCCGCAGGTTCAGGTAAATACTTACAAATAAGAGACACGGAATATCTGACAGCACATGTTGCTTGAAATCGATGATATAGGAGCAATACACAACAATGACTGAAAGGCAAACAGCCGTGGCGGCACTACTACTCTTCCTGAAATAGCTATAAAGCACAAATAGCAGAATGGCAAGGAATAGGGTAATGAGGTAAAGCATTGCTTTTATATTCAGCCCCCAGCATAGTA
>JAFDXS010000065.1 GCA_018267795.1 Bacteroidota bacterium
TTTAGAGCCATTATAGATCAATACCGTCTTAATGATGCCGGTATCTGCTACCTGGAGTTTGGTGTGGCACAGGGCAATTCTATTAAATGGTGGCTGAAAAACTGCACACATCCTGACGCAGTATTTTATGGTTTTGATACATTCGAAGGTTTACCAGAGGCATGGGTCGTTTTTGATAAAGGTGATATGTCTTCATCTATTCCTGTAGTTAACGACAATAGGGCTGCATTTATAAAAGGTATCTTCCAGGATACATTCAATGATTTTCTGGCGCAGCACGCATCCTCATTTCCGGGAAAAAGATTGGTTATCCATATGGATGCTGACTTGTTTAGTGCAACGCTTTTTGTTTTGAGCCAGCTGTATCCATATCTTAAAAAAGGCGACTTAATTATGTTCGATGAGTTCAATGTGTACGACCACGAATTCATGGCCTACCGCCTTTTCACAGATTGCTTTTACATGAAGCTAAAACCTATCTCCGCACAAAATAATTTCTATCACGCAGCTTTTGAGGTTGAATAGAAACGAAAGAAAGATAGCAACGTAATAAAAAACAAAAGCCACTCAAAGAGTGGCTTTTTTCGTAGCACGTACGGGAGTCGAACCCGTCATTCCTCCGTGAAAGGGAGGCGTCTTAGCCGATTGACCAACGCGCCATTTCCTTTTGGGATTGCAAAGATACTATTCGTTTCCGTTCTCCCAAAAAAAAATCACATTTTTTTTATGCTTTTATCATCGCATCTATAATGCCCAGAAATTCATCTGCTTTCAGCGATGCGCCGCCTATCAGCCCGCCATCCACATCTGCGCAGGCAAACAGTTCTGCCGCGTTTGAAGGTTTGCAGCTGCCGCCATATAGTATGCTCATATTGTCAGCTGTATCCTTACCATATTGTGCAGCTATTACAGCACGTATATGTGCATGCATGTCTTGTGCTTGTTGTGCGCTTGCTGTGCGCCCGGTGCCTATAGCCCATATGGGCTCATATGCGATCACTATATTTTTCAATTGTGCAGCATCCAGGTGAAAGAGGCCTTCTTTTATTTGTTTTTCTACATACGCATTTTGTGTATCGGCATCACGTACTTCCAGAGGTTCACCGCAGCAGAAGATTACTTTCAGTCCGTTTGCCAGGCCCTGATCTGTTTTCTTAGCCAGCATCGCATTGTCTTCTTTAAAATATTCTCTGCGTTCAGAGTGCCCTATGATCACGTATGCTGTACCCACGCTCTTTAGCATGCTTGCAGATATCTCACCGGTATAGGCACCCGCTGTTTCGCTATAGCAGTTTTGCGCACCCAGGTATATATGTGCTTTGCCTTGCAGTTGCCCTGCTGTTTGCGCAAGGTGTACAAATGGCGGAGCTATTACTACTTCTTTTTGTTCATTCAGTGTTGGCATACCTGCTATTATTCCATCTACCAGTTTTTTCCCTTCTTCCAGGTTCAGGTTCATTTTCCAGTTAGCAGCTACAATTTTTTTACGCATATTCTATTATTGATTAATTTTTTTAGTTGAATCAACCTCTTGCAAAAAGGTCTCTCTGTTTCGCAGTGTTTTCAAATATATATTTATACATAGCAATCTCTTCTGCCGATAGTTTCTTTCCTCTCCTGGCCATCATTCTCCCTGCCGTTTCCATAGCCCTGTTGAAGTCATAAGTGGTCATGCTATCACTGCCGCCCCAGCAAAAAGAAGGGATAAACTTCTCGGGAAATCCGCCACCATATATGTTGCAGGATACTCCCGTTACAGTGCCGGTATTAAACATGGTATTGATACCGCATTTACTATGGTCACCCATCAGCAGGCCGCAGAATGTAAGCCCCGTTTTCACCGACTTATTTTCATGCTCGTCCCATATTTTTATTTCGTCGTAGTTGTTCTTCAGGTTAGAGCAGTTGGTGTCTGCTCCCAGGTTGCACCATTCACCTATCACTGCATTGCCCAGGTAGCCATCATGTGCTTTGTTGCTGTTGGCAAAGAACACTACGTTGTTTATTTCGCCGCCTGCTTTGCAGCCGGGCCCCAGTGTAGTAGCACCATATATCTTCGCCCCCATTTTCAGTACTGTATGCTCGCACATGGCAAATGGCCCGCGTATCAGGCTGCCTTCCAGTACTTCAGCATCTTTGCCTATATATACAGGCCCTGTTGCCGCATTTATTATACAGCCGGCATACACATTAGCTCCTTCCTCTATAAAGAGTTGTGTTGGGTTGGTCACCGTCACTCCTTCAGGTATAGCCGCGCTTCTGCGGTTTTTCGTCAGCAGCGCAAAGTCGTCACGTATTGCCCTGTCGTTTTCCGAAAATATATCCCACTTATTATTCAGGCTATGTATTGCACTTGTATATTCTATTGCTGTAAGTTCTTTCGTTTCAGCCTCAAAATTGTCAAAGCTATAGGTCTTATCCGTCCGCACAGCTATTGTCAATCCATCCTTCACAAGTTTCTGTTTCTGCGGCAGTTGGGCTATGGCTGCTGCAAGCTCATAGCTGGCAAATACGCCGCCATTTATATACAGGTTATCATTGCCTGCTAGCTGCGGATATACTGCCTGTAGATATGCTGTCGTCAGGCTGCTGCTTTCTGTGGTGTTTAGGCAGCGTTCCCAGCGTTCGCGCATGGTAAGTATCCCACAGCGCACATCAGCCACTGGGCGGGTATGTGTAAAGGGGAGAAGGCGGTAGCGCCTGGCATCGTCAAATAGTATCACCTGCATACATGAAAAAATCCCGCCAAAAGTCGGGATTTTTCATGCTTATTGCAAGTAATATTAATAGAAATAGACGAATTAGCTCTTTTTAGCGTAACGTTTGTTGAATTTGTCGATACGGCCTGCAGTATCTACGAACATTGCCTTACCTGTGTAGAAAGGGTGAGACATGTGCGAAATTTCCACCTTTACAAGAGGATATTCGTTACCATCTTCCCATACTATTGTTTCCTTTGTAGGGGCTGTAGAACGTGTTAAGAAGCTATAATCGTTCGACATATCTTTGAATACTACTAAACGGTAGCCTTCCGGATGAATATTTTTTTTCATTGTATCGTTTTTTGTAGCATGGATTTGGCCATGCGGATAAATAAGGGTGCAAAAGTAATGATTTTCTAAGATTTGACAAAAAGTTTTAAGTTTTAAGTCAAATTATTATCTTTTATTATAGAACAAGTTTCTTAATGTCTTCATCTGCTTGTTCTATGCTGGTATATTTACCTATCACCTTACCATCAGGCCCTACCAGGAAAGATTGAGGTATAAATTGTACACCATATATCACTGCCGCTTTCGATTGCCATCCGCCCAGGTCGCTCATATGGTATGGCCATGTCAGGCTATCAGTTTCTATAGCTTTCAGCCATGGGTCTTTCTTTTGGTCCAGCGATACGCTCACCACCGTAAAGCCTTTCTTTGCGCCTTTAAACTTCTTGTCTTTATACTCTTTATAGGCATTTACCAGTGCCGGGCTCGATCTGCGGCAAGGACCACACCATGATGCCCAGAAATCCAGTAGCACCACCCGTCCCTTATATATTTCCGACAGTTTTAGCTGTTTGCCGTTAGGCGAGGGGAACGCCAGTTCAGGTGCTTTTTGTCCCACATTTATTGTTGTGTTTTCATATTGGGCATGTGCGGCAGATACGCTCAATGCCAGTAATAAGGTTGCAAATATTTTTTTCATTTTCCTATATGTTGTATTGTAAATTAACTAAGAAATCGCTTGATTATCAAATTTATAGCTCCAGCATCAGCCCATCATACGCCAGGTGTATGCCCTTAGGCAGTTCTTTGCTTACTTCATTATGCAGCCCCAACTGGTGACTTATATGGGTAAAATAAGTATCGGGTACATCTACCAATTCAGCTATTTCAGTAGCCTCGGCCAGTGTATAGTGGGAGATATGTTCTTCCCTGCGCAGTGCATTCAGCACAAAAGCTTTAGAGCCTTTTATCATGTTCAGCTCCTTGGGTGCTATGTAGTTAGCGTCGGTTATATAAGTAAAATCATTTATCCTGAAGCCCAGCACTTCCATATGGTAGTGCATTACCCTTATAGGCAGTATTTCCAGCCCGTTTATCTTAAATGGTGCATCGGGGTGTATCGTATTCAGGTTTATTTGCGGTATACCGGGGTAGTTTTTAGCATTAAATACATATTCGAACTCCCTGCGTAGCGCATCCTGGGTATGGTTCGTTGCATACACATCCATTGCCTTCTGCTGAAAGTAGTTGTATGCTCGTACATCATCCAGTCCGGCTATATGGTCTTTATGGCTATGGGTAAAGAGTATTGCATCCAGCTTGCGCACATTAGCCCGCAACATCTGGTAGCGAAAATCAGGTCCCGTATCTATTACTATGCTTGCTTCCGGAGTTTCTACCCATACTGATGTGCGTAGCCTCTTATCCTTTTTATTGGCAGATGTGCACACTTCGCAATCGCAGCCTATTACGGGTACGCCTTGGGATGTGCCGGTTCCTAAGAAAGTTATCTTCACGCCTATAAGTCCATTTCAGTTTGTGTAGATGCATCATTGCCCGGTGCAGATGTCTCTTTCATTTGTTTGTACCATTTCTGCATTTCACCGCTTAGTTCTTCCTCGTTTACGTCTATGGTAGGCAGTATTTCCATCAGGGCATTGATCCTGCCCTCTGTACTGAAGAATTTATTGATTACAACCACTCTTTTATCTTCCAGTATACAGTAGCCGGAGTTGAAGTTGCCACGCTCATAGCGTATTATGTAGCGCGCCTCTTCGAAGAGTTGTTCCAGTTTTTTCAGCGTGTTTGCTGTATATTTGAAGCTCATTTGCAATTTCCGGTTTCGATGGCTAAAATTAGAAAATTCGCGCTATTTATAGTGATTATGATTGTGTCAGGTGGATTTTTTAACAGGTTAAATGCCCAAAGTAACTATTACGTCGAGGAGCAGCGCGTGTTTTATGGTGGTCTGGTAGCAGGCACCAATTTTACCCAGGTAGATGGTGATTATTTTGCAGGTTATCATAAGGTAGGCATTAATGTAGGTGGCATTGTCTATGCCCAACTCGCTGAGCACGTAGCGGCCAGCCTCGAAATTTTGTATTCACAAAAGGGCAGCAAGGCAGATGTAGCCCGTGGTACCCTGGTAAACGGCCAACCGGTTCTCATTACAAAATATAATATAAATATCAACTATGCCGAAGTCCCGGTAATGATCAATTATTTCGACAAGCGCAAAAGTCATTTCGGCATCGGGATTTCCTATTCACAATTAGTAAGTGGTACGGAGAACCTTAGTACTACTCCCGTTGTGCCTATTGATCTCACCAAATATCCTTTCAAGAAAAGCGCTTTAGATTTTATTGCCGGTGTGCAGCTTCACTTATGGGAAGGGCTTTTTCTCAATCTTCGTTTTCAGTACGGTATTATACCCCTACGCACAAACATCCCTCCTGATTTCTCCCGCGCTACGCAATACAATAATATGTTTGCACTGCGCCTGATGTACTTGTTTAAATAATGTTTTGTTGATGCTTCTTTTTAAAACTTCCGGATTTATTGGTTGCCAATAATCCTATAGTATCTTATTTACAACCTCTATACCGCTTTTCAGTGCAGCTTCCACCGTTCCCATTTCTTTCCCTTCATACATTGCTTCACCGGCAAAGTATATCGTATTATGTATAGCGGCAGTTAATAATTGCCGTGCCTGTGCCGTCTCAGTAGTTACATAGCTGTAAGATCCCTTACTGAATCTTTCACTACTCCAGTTGGCGATATAACAGGATACAAGCTGCGCTTTCAGGTCTTCCACGCTCATCTTAAATATATTAGCCAGCGACATAAATCCCAGTTCTGTTATTGACTCTTCTGATGCATTTTTCAGCGCAGCAGCTTTTGGTCCGCCTATCCAGCCGGTCAGTAGCGTTGATTTTTTTGGGTATTGCGTCCACCAGGTAGGCACTTCTTGTTCAGATATAACAAAGCTCATATCCTTTAGGCTTCCTTGTTCATTTTTTATGCTTTCCCAAAAGGCTTCTTTAAATAAGTATAGTAGTTTTATTATACCTCCATACCCCATGTCCTGCACAGCCATAGTATGTTCCGGTATTGCAGGGGTAAACTTAATGGCTTCGGCCTGCAGCACACCTAATGGTACCGTTATCACTGCTTGTTTTGCCAGGTAGCTTTCTTCATTTTCTGTAAATACCGCCACGCGGCCTTCCTGCCAGTGTATTTCTGTTACCGCACTATTTAGTTCCAGCTCAAAATCCCCTTTATCACATTCGTTCAGCAGGTATTCTATTAGCTCGCCATACCCATTGTCTATCCGGTACGTTTCTTCCTCATCTTCATGCAGCCATTCATTGCGCAGTGCTATAGCGCTGGCCCTTGCGGTATCGGCTGTGTCATAGCCCTCTGCATATCTGCGCACACCTTCACGCAGGCTGCTATACTTATCTTCCCCAAACCATCTTTCCAGGAAGTCAGCTATGCTCATATCTTCCTTCAGCTCTTTTAATCGCTGCACCAGCAAGTCCCAATGTTCTATAAAGTGCGTTTCTCTTTTTAGCACACCGTTCTTTTGTTGCCATGTTTTTCCCGCAAGGCTATGGAACGGTATTTCCGCTTCTCTAAGCAGCGAAAGGGTAGTCTGCAAATCTCCGTGAATAAATTCAGCACCCGCTTCTATATGTCCGCTCATAGGGTTGTCATATATAGTGTATATACGCCCACCCACACGATCTCTTGCCTCCAGCACACATACGCTTTTGCCTTTCTTTACAAGTTCCCTGGCGGCCATCAGCCCTGCAGCCCCGGCTCCAATAACAATAACATCAATCTCTGCCATAAATATCTGATAAGGTAAACTACACTAACTAAAATCATTCCGTCCTCAATCGCATAAAGGTCAGCATTTTTTTAACTTTTCTAAATTGTTATGGTCAATACTATTATAGGTATTAATCCGTTTATCTTGTTAACTTCGATTTAGTATGACCTCAGGTCGCATCCCTGTTTTCCTGGCTATTGCATTGTCGTTTCTCATGTGCGGATTTTTTCAGCCATTAAGAGCGCAGAATACTTATTTTTCAGACGAATACCATACCTTTTATGGCGGCCTTGTTTTAGGGGCTAATTTTACCCAGGTAGACGGCGATACTTACGAAGGCTATCATAAAGTAGGTTTTAACGTTGGTGGTATCGTCTATATGAAGATCTCACAGGACATGGGTATCAGCATGGAGATGTTATACACTCAAAAGGGCAGTCACGATAGGTCTCAATCGGAGTCTCCATATATTGGCCCCTATTTTTCAGAATACAAGCTGAAGCTAAATTATGTAGAAGTGCCCGTTCTCTTTCATTTCCTCACCTCGCGTCGTCTGCATTATGAGTTGGGTGCTGCTTATGCACAGCTTATCAATTCCAGCGAAAGTCTTTTTAGTGATCCCGGCATGGTTATAGACCCTAATATATACAGCTTCCGCAAGAGTGATATCTCTGTACTGGCAGGCGGCAGTTACCAGATATACAAATGGTGGTTCCTCGAGGCCAGGTTCCAATATTCTTTAGCCACCATCCGCGATGCCAATCGCATACCTTTCGGCGGGCCACAGCAATTTAATAATGTAGTTACGCTGCGTCTTGTGCGTTTCCTCAATAAGACAGACAATTAGGTATTTGCTCTTCTCCCATACTTAAAATTCAATGGTGGCATGGTCTTTTAATTCCTATTCCTGTAACCAAAAAAACTTCGTTATGAGAAGCTTATTGTATATAATCGCAATTATTTTGTTAATAGGATGGGCATTAGGTGCATTTGCTTGGCATGCCGGCAACATTATTTACATCCTCCTCGTTTTGGCTATCATCTCATTTTTGCTGGGTGTTATCAGGCGCGGAAATGTTTAATAAGCTTGTTTAAGTCATAGGGCTACGGCTGCCGGCTGTAGCTCTGTGAATATTATTTACACACATAAAAACAAAACACAAAAAATGAAAAAGGTATTTTTCGCAATTACAGTTATCGCAGCTATCGGCACAACAGCCGTAGCGCAGGAAAAAACACACGTAGTAGAGAACAAGACTACAGTTAAGAAAACTTCTACTGTACCGCAGAAAGTTCACAATACTTTCAGCAGGCATAAACACTACAATGGTGTGAAAGTGAAACACAAAAAAGTAGTAGAAAAAACTGAAACAAAATAATTTACCCGAGTTACTGCATTATAGGTAATGCATAATTCAAAACAGAAAAGCCGTTCGCATCCGAACGGCTTTTTCTGCTTTACTGGATATTTTTTAATGACGGCTATAGTGTCTTTGTCCGCTGCTTAGTGGCGGCCTGTGGCAACTGCTGAATGCTATCAACCCGGCCAGCAATACAATTATAAGTGTGCTGTACTTTTTCATAAGCTATTTTTTATCTTGCAATAAATATAACTCAATTTCTTTTTATCGCTATGGCAAAACAAATTCAACGTTTCGACTGGGCATTATTCTTTCTTCGGCTTGGTTTGGGTCTTGTGTTTACATTCATTACAGGCTGGGCCAAGGTAGTAGGCGGCACTGCTATGTGGGAAAAGTTAGGCAGCAGTATGCACTATATCGGCGTTACTTGGAAGCCTCAGTTCTGGGGGTGCATGGCTATGCTTGCAGAGTTTGGGGGCGGTATCTGTTTATTGCTCGGCATATTAGTACGCCCGGCAGCTGTTCTTCTATTGTTTACTATGTTCATCGCCACTCTTGCAAGTGTTCATAATGGAAAAACCTTTTCTGGCTTAGGCGAGATAATAGTAATATTCGGCGGCCTTCTCTGCCTGCTGTTACTAGGTAGTGGGAAGCTTGGCTTGCGCTATTTTATAAAAAGATAAAAAGAAA
>JAFDXS010000660.1 GCA_018267795.1 Bacteroidota bacterium
CATTTTTTCGTATGTCAGTTATCATGCATTGCGTAGCCGAACCTGGATGTTTTTTGCAGGATATAAAAAAAGTAGCTGCAGCTATAAAAAATAATAGTCTTATAAATTGGGCTTTGCTTTTCATAGTACATAGAGTTTAATTGTTTGAATGCATTAAATGTTACATAAATATCTAACTAAAAAACATAGCTAAAAAACCTTACATGTCATTATTTGGTCAATTAATTTTATATATCTACAACTGTGATTACGAATGTTGCCACACGTTCAACGTAGCTTGTAACTACGTCGTCTCGGTAGCGATCTCCTGATTGGCGTAATATTTCCTCCTTACATCTTCCCGCACTTAATCAAAAAGAATGGAAAGTTCTCAGCAACCTCTGTAACCTCAATCAACCCTGCGTCCCCAAACTCATCAGTTACTGACGCATGGTCATAGAAAAACATTTTAACCCCGTCAAATATTTCATAGCGGTCTTTGCTCACATACTTGCCTTGCCCGTAGGTTGGCGCATCCTTTGTTATCGCTACAAATACCATATAGCCACCCTCGGCTAATTGCCCATAGCAATCGCTTATTATTTTCTTTCGCTCCTCCTCATCCAGTAGATGAATTAAAGCATAGCAAAATATCCCCTCATACTTGGCATCATCAAAAGGCATATCAGTCACAGAGCCATGATAAATCTTCATGCTATCACCATAATGCTTCTTTGCCATCTCAATAGCAGTTGCAGATATTTCAATCCCCGTTACATCCATTCCCACATCCAAAAAAACTTGCGCATTCCTGCCATATCCAATTCCCGGTATCAAAACATGCTTTACACCTTTCTCAACAAAAAAATCCCTTGTTGCCACTGCAGACTGCGCAGGCGTAAAACCCCATATTTCACCCTTCTCACTAAAAGCGCCCTCCCAAAATTCTTGCTTGTTGCTCATAGATATGATATGGCAACAAAGATATGTTGCTGGTAAAATATTCTATCTTTAAATAGTACGAAAATATGAGCTATCATGTATAAAACACTGCCACGCATATTTTTTGCAGGCGTATTAGTTGCAATTTTCGTGTTAACCTCATGTGCTACAACCAAACCCCATGGCTGCGGCTGCGGTATGGAAGAGCATTTAAAAAACTAATTTTGACATTTGCACCGTCATAAGTAACATGGGCAACACATTAATACTATTCTCTTCTTTATTGGCATTCCGCACCAACAACACTAGCGCCCTGAGGAGATCACCTACAACTATTGGAGTTGATTAGCCCGGCAGCACAGTAGCAATGCAGCCAAATAGCAGCACCCCTGAAACTTATGACGTAGTAAGTTTCAGCGGCTTTCTTTGGTTCCTTTCTTTGCCGCCAAAGAAAGGAACAATACATGTAACATAAGAAACGCAAAAAACATAGAAACATTCTCGTTATTGGCATTCCGCACTAACAACACTCGCGCTCTGAGGAGATCACCTACAACTATCGGAGTCAATTAGCCCGGCAGCACAGTAGCAGTGCAGCCAAATAGCAGCACTCCTGAAACTTATGACGTA
>JAFDXS010000661.1 GCA_018267795.1 Bacteroidota bacterium
TACTGGAACAAAGGCAGCGGAGATATATCGTTTGGAAAAGGAACTGCGGGAGCAACATTGCCTGCACCGCCTGATGTAGCATAGCCCAATACATCATTACTACCCAGCCATACGCTACAGAACGTAGCCTTTAAACGCAGGGCCTCATCCAACGGTGTTTGTGTGGCAGGACTGGCAAAGAAGCGTGCTGCATAAGGATTGAGGATGCCATAACCTGCAAAGAGGTAATCCACTGCGCGAATGCCGGGAACACCCACATTATTGAACGGCCCCTGAGCTGCAATATTATTGCTATTGCCTGCGCCATTAGTATCGCTGGATGGAACAGGACCAAGTGATACTGTGCCTAAGCAATTGGCAGTAGGCGCCAATACATACTGAGGAGAAGGATAAGCAGCAGATGAAGGCAGCAATGGCTGCACAAAAGAGCCGCCCCCTACCAGTGCAAACTGCTCTGACAAACGCTTAGGATAAGAGTTTAGCTGCCCCTCGCGGTACAAGCTGTTATCTGCATAGCCGGCAGTAAGAGAATTACCTACTGCAACATACACCGACAAATCGAGTGAACCTGCACTGGGCTTGCTTGAATTGAGATTAGGCTTACAGGCTGCAAATGATAATGCAGCGAGGCAGCCTATGATATATATCTTCTTCATGTTGTAAACCATTTAATGGAGTTAAAAATTATAGCAAAGACCAATAGCCGGTGTTGCAGCTTTTGTTTGATAAGTACCGCCAAAATTTGAATAGTCATAACTGCCATCGCGCTTGGCGGAGGTTACATATTCGAAGGCAGCAAGGATAGTGAGCCTATCAAGCGGCTTGTAAGTAATGCCACCTGTAAGCACGATGCGGTCGGCATCAGGCAGCACAGGAGATACAAAGCCATTTTGCACAGGCGTAGGATCCCAGGCACCGCCGGCCATCAATGCTATTTTGTGACTAATAGCATAGTTGGCACCCAGGCGATATGTAACTATATTCTTGTACCTGAAAGGCAGATGTGTATTGTGCAACTGCGCTGTAGTTTTCGCATAATCAAAGTTCAGCGAATCAAATGCATTCCACTGTGTGAAGTTTACATCTGCCTGGATCACTAAATTCTTAATAGGCCTGCAACCTACCCCTACAGACAATACTGCCGGCAATGGCAGGCTGCTATTGAAAGAAGTATTAGGGAAATAGCCTGAAAGTGATGAAGGCACTGTGAACTTAGCATCGCCACCATTGAGGCGCATATTGACCTTAGAACGATAGGTAACACCAAACTGCAGCTTATCTGTTGCTTTTATTTGCACACCTGCATTGAAGCCGGTACCATTGCCCTGACCGCTAAGATCTGCCTGGCCATTGTTGCCATTCTGGTCCTGCACGGGCAAAGCCTGTTTTAGATCTACACTACCGGTAGCATATATAAAGCCGATGCCTGCTGATATATAATCATTGATGCGATAGCTAACAGTAGGCTGAATGAATATAGTACGCAGGTCTATATTTTGAATAACATTGCTGCCGGCCCAGGTATTGTCCCACCTGAGGCCATCGCCAT
>JAFDXS010000662.1 GCA_018267795.1 Bacteroidota bacterium
GTTACAGGTATATTGCCAGTATGTGTCCAATAGCTTCTTAAAGCGGCTACTGTTTTTAATAAGCTTTCAAAGCTATTTGGCTTGGTAATGTATGAGTTAGCGCCCAATTCGTAGCATCGGCGCATCTCCTGTTCATTATTGGTAGTGCTGAATATTACTACAGGAATCTTTTTTAATTCAGGATGCTGTTTTAGTTCCTTTAGTACCTCTCTGCCATCCTTTTTGGGCATATTGAGGTCCAGTAATATGAAACGCGGGTAATTTATCACGCTATCCCGCGTCATTATATCATTAAGATAATCAATGATTTCTACGCCATTCTCCACAAATTGCAATTTGTCTTTAAAGCCGTTCTCCTCAAATGCAGCCTGAAGCAGAAAACGATCGTCGGCATCATCCTCCGCTATTAGTATAAATATATCCTCCATTCCTGTGTATGCTTATGTGTTGCTGAAAATACAGTTAGTCACAACTAATGTCAAGACAAATGGGTATGTATTTCAGATACTTCAATAAAGTTAAAGAATAAACTATTATGCTTGTTTTATTATTATGGCATTAATAAGTAAATAATATAAATTGAGGAAAATAGGCAATAAAATGGCAGCTTTTGAGGAATACATCAGTGTGAACCGCACTTTGTGGAACGAAAAGACCAAATACCATGTATCGTCCCCTTTTTATGATATGGAAAGTTTTCTTGGCGGCAGATCTTCGCTGAATGATATTGAGCTGGAGTTGATAGGCGATGTAAAAGATAAGGCTATTGCCCATTTGCAATGCCACTTCGGACAGGATAGCTTATCGCTTGCACGGCTAGGCGCACATGTTACAGGTGTGGACCTGTCTGACGCTGCCATTGATAAGGCTAAAGAACTTGCCATGCAATTGCAACTGGATGCCAGGTTTATTCAGTCTGATATTTATTCGTTGCCGGAGCAACTGTACGGTCAATTTGATATGGTCTATAGCAGTTATGGTGTGCTTGGCTGGCTTCCCGATATGAAGCGATGGGCACAAATAGTATCGAAACTGCTGAAAAAAGATGGAGTATTGATATTAGTGGAATTTCACCCGGTAGTCTGGATGTTTGATGAACATTTTAAGACTGTGAAGTATTCATACTTTAACAGGGAAACAATAGAAGAAACTGAAATAGGTACTTATGCCGATCGCGAAGCGCCAATAGCGTTGAAGTCGCTCTCCTGGAATCATAATTTATCTGAGGTATTGCAAAGCCTTATTAATGTCGGCCTGGCTATAAAGACCTTCAGCGAATATGACTACTCGCCTTACAGCTGCTTTAATGATGTAGTAGAGCTGGCCAAAGGCAAGTACCGTATAAAAGGCCTGGAGGAAAAGCTGCCAATGGTGTATGCTGTAAAGGCCCTGAAGACAAGTGTCTGATATATTGTAAATACATAAGCATCCCGTAAGTAGCTAATTATCAATGCAGAAAAAGGTGATAAGTAATATAGCGGATAAAAATCTTCATAAAACTGCTGAAAAGGTATTGTTTGGTTGCTGT
>JAFDXS010000663.1 GCA_018267795.1 Bacteroidota bacterium
AGTTTTGCTGATAAGCTTAAGAATATGGAAACCATAATCTGTCTGAACAGGTTTAGAATAGTCGCCGGGCTCTTTAAGCGCAAAAGCAGCAGACTCTACTGCAGGCGCTACCCTGCCCACTGTAAATGGCGCCATAACACCATCATTGTTTACAGTGAATTTATCATCTGAATATTTTTTAACCAATGACTCGAAAGATACGCCAGCTTTTAGCTGCGCTTCTACGCTGTCCACACGTTTGCGGGCTGCTTCTATTCCTTCAGCACCTCTTGATTTAGGTGCCTCTACTAATATTTGCGCTACCTGCACCTCGCCCTGGTCTGCATGTTTGTCCAGCACCTTTACTATATGGTAACCAAACTGTGTGCGGAAAGGTGCAGATATTTTACCCACAGATGTATTATACATAGCATTTTCAAAAGGATAAACCGTTTGCAATGCAGTAACATAACCTATGTCGCCACCATGAATTTTGGATTCCTTATCATCAGAGTATTGGGATGCGAGCGTTGCGAAATCTGCTTTGTTTGTTTGCAGCAGATGATAAATGCTGTCAATCTTATGATAAGCTGCTGCAGTATCAGCGCCGGGACGACACATGATAAGAATATGCGCAACACGCACATCCTGCTTCATCCTGTCATAAGCTTCGCGAACAAGCCTGTTAGTTACCTGTTCGTCTGTAAGATAGTTGCGGGCTAACTGTTTGCGATAATTGTCCAGTTCGCGCTGAACGCTGGTAAGGGTATCCAGCTTTTCGTTTTCAGCTTCTGTAACCTTCATGCGGAACAGAGAATACAGATTGAGATAGTCTTTTAGTGCAGTCTCAGAATAATCAGGGGTTTTGTTAAGGCTGTTCTTTTGATAAACCCTTAAAAATTCTTCTTTGCTTACTGCATTATTTCCATAGGTAAAGAGTGTCTGTGCAAGTCCTGAAGTAATAAAGATTCCAGAGGCAAGACAAGTTAAAACCAGCTTTCGCATACTATTATCGATATATTTTTAAAATTGTTAAATGCTGTTATTTCGAAGTTGTTTTTGCTTTCCTTTCAAGCATCTCGATCACGTCAGTTATATTAGAATGATCTAATCGTTTACCACGTATTATCTTCTTATCGTCCAGCAGGTATATTACCGGTGTAGAGTAAACGTCGTATTTCGATCTGTATTGCTGTCTTGTATGGTCAGGGTCCTGTACATTCACCCAGTCCTCAATATTATGCTTTTTAATGTAGTCCTTCCATCTCTGCTCATCGCCATCAGCACGAACGGCATATATCTTTACACCTTTATCTTTAAGCACTGCTTTATACACAGAATCAATCTGTGGCATTTCAGCCATGCAATGCCCGCAGTCTGCAGACCAGAATATAAGCAATGTGTATTTAGCATTCAGATTGAGCAAACTCTGGTCTTTGCCGTTCACATCAGGCATCACTATCTCAGGGGCTTTATTGCCTAAAACGTTAGGGGCTATTTTTTCTGCATAGTCTATATACTTATTCAACTCAT
>JAFDXS010000664.1 GCA_018267795.1 Bacteroidota bacterium
ATTGTGACCGAAGCGGGATGGGAATTACAAGTCCCAACAGCTTGCTTCCGGATTGCAAATCTGGAAGAGCGGGGGTACATCATCAACAAGTTTGATACACCGCCCTGTCTATTCACCATTATAAAATACACCAACAGAATCATTATCAATAGCTTTCAAATACAACTCACCCTTTTGCTTGTCTACCTTTGAGATTATTCCGATAGGTTTATTATTTATTATTAAAGTATCTCTGGAGACATGACAAATTCCTTTCGAATCAAATACAATAGCCCCCCCTCCTGGCGTTCCAAATTTATACCCTCTATCATATTCCCAAACCTTACCTTTAATATATTGCAAGTCGCCAGATTGGCATGCAAGCAGAATTAAAGACAAAAAAATAAAAAGCATTTTTTTCATACTGATTGTTAGTTAGTTTCTAAATTATTTCCCTTGGGTGGTAGTTCCTTGTTGCATAGTATTTCCCTGCTGAGTGGTAGTTCCAATCTGCTGTCCGTTTTCACTAACAGTCATAGGCTGTGCTACATCACCCGACGAATGTTTTGGGGCTGATATCATATATGTCTTGTCAACCTTATCTCCATCCTGTACCCAAATAATAGGGCCAGAAAAATTATCCATATTGGAAGGTTTACCTATAGATATGAAATTAGGTTTAATTAATGAAAAATCAGTTGCTGAATTTCTACCGCCGTTATCTTTAAAATCAGTATAGCTCGATGGATAGCTATAGTTTGATTGTCCTAGTACTTTTACATCTTTAAAATTACTTAAGCCAGAAATTTTAGAACCAAAAGATTCATTTCCACCTACACCTGTTCTACATCCATAAAAGCCGGCAATAGCATTTTTTCCCCAATTAAAATTTATATGCTGCCAACCTTCTTTGCTCATTTGAGTGTACCCTAACCCATTATCAAGCCTATATTCCGAGGTAGCAGTGCTACCAACTGGCCCATCTAATGAAGCGTGTGACCATATTCCAAATTCGGTAGTCTTTCCATATCTCGGACTTAGCTTTTGAACTGCTTGATGGGTTCGACGCATAACATCTGACATATCGCTGATTCCAATAACAACTACCTTATCCTTCTTTGGATCAAAACTTGCACTGTGTTCAACATCATATTTTCTTGTCAACGCAGCTGCTCTAAACATTGCATCGTCTGTTTTGGAACCACCTGTGGTATAGAATAAAACATGTAAGTCTTCTCCCTTACGATCCGTAATTGCAAGCGGACTATTGGCTACATAGCTATACGGTGAAAAATAAGCGTATTTTCTAAATAAAGGATCTACTGCTTGCCAACGACCTGTTCTTGTGTCTAAGGCTCGTTCTCCATAATCAACATGGTTTCCAATACCACTCCACTCGTTGTCTTTAAGTTTACCATTGAAGCCATAACGATACGCATCACCATCTTTACTGCATACTGTTGTCACGATAGTGCCTGCTGTCCAGCTGGTGAGGTTGAGCGGAATACCTGTAAAGGTGAAGGATGATA
>JAFDXS010000665.1 GCA_018267795.1 Bacteroidota bacterium
CCTTGAGCAAACTATTCTCAATCAAATCATGCTTACCACCGGTCCAATCTTAAAGGTCGAACCCTCCCCTTGCTATTACTTAGGAAATATTACTATTCCCGCAGGTGCGAGTGTTTGCTATGGATGGACGCCAGGCACCAATCTGTCTGTGCTCATGCCTTGTGATAGCAACGGCTGTTGTTTCAGTCAGGTTACAGGTACTCCAGGCACACCTTATTACACACAGCATGTGCTTAGCTCCACTCCATGCCCTCCATCACCTGTCATTCCTCCTACTGCAAATATTGTATGGAGCTGCGACATTCTTGGCGGTGGTGTAGCCTCATTCTCAGTACCATTTACACCAGATGTGCCTACAGTTTGCCAAATGACTTGCTTTGAAGGTTCAGGAGCTCCTGCTGCCAAGCATTCCTCTGCAGGGATAGTTGCGGATAATAATTTATCGACCCTCCGCATATATCCTAATCCGGTTAATGATCAGCTAAATATTTCTTTCAATTATGCTAAGGCTGATGAGCAGGTAACAGTGGAAATTTACAATAGTATTGGTCAGCTGATGTCTCATTCTGCAAATAAGACTATCGATGGTAAGCAGACAATAACTGTAAACACTCAGAAGTATACCCCAGGTACATATACTTGTACATTGAAATACGGACCAAATATCATCACTCAGCGCTTCGTGAAATAAATGGATGAGCTATTAATTACTAATATTTTTGTAATATAAAAGTCCGCGCAAGCGGACTTTTATATTTTAACGCACTATATTTTCTGGCTCATGCTTCTCAACATATCTGCGCTCTATCAGGTATGATATAATTAACCCAAGGCCGCCGCCTATACCTATTAACGAGGGGTAGAGTGGGGAACTATCAACCGTATTATGTGTTGCAGACATGTTTGCATCAATCATATATGCTGCAAATAACCCTATACCGGCACCTACTAATAGTAATCCAAATTTCAGGCTCATAAATGGTTGTGTAGCCACTCTTGTTCTGTTTTCCCTGGGGTTTAGTCCTTTTTCCAGCATAGCCATGTTTTCACGGCTGCGTATATATACAATACCAAATATTGTAGCGAACATACTTATGAATAGTACAATGGGAACGAGATCATGCATAGTTATCAGTTTTTTAGTTAAATAATTTCTTTCAATCTTAGACGCTTTAATATAATAGCAGGTTACAAATAATAATATTATTTTTCTTAAGCGCTTTATGTAACCACTTTACATCTAATGGCGTCATATAGGTAAATGCAGCAACAATCTGATGATATGCTACTGGTACAAGCCATATTACAAGGGCAGCATAATTGCTATGCAGCGCTTGTAGATAAGTATCAGTTCTATGTATTCACCTTGGTCTTGCGCTACATCCCCGATCGGGGTCTTGCTGAAGAATTGGCGCAGGATGTTTTCTTAAAGGCTTTCCGCTGCCTGGCCGATTTTAAAGGTAACAGCAAATTCAGCACCTGGCTATATACTATTGTAAATACCACCT
>JAFDXS010000666.1 GCA_018267795.1 Bacteroidota bacterium
CATAATTCTCTGTAGCGAGTACATGGGCTACCATACGATCATCAAACCATACGGTCACCGGACGTCGCAAACCCTTCAGCTGCAAATTGATAGTAAAGTTGGCGTCCACAGGCTCTGCATTTGCCCAACAACCGTTTACAGGGTCAAGCAATTTTCCTATAGCAGGCAGGCCGCCTATGGGGTTGTCTAATAAATAAACAAGGCTGGCTGTAATGAGTAGCAATATAACAGCACGCAATGTGCGCATGCGCGAAAGATTTTACTAAAGCTAATGAAAATGAGATAATTATTATAGCAATTTAGCATCACTGGTTGCCGACAGGAAATTCTATCTCATACGTTTTACCGGGCTTTACCGTTAGTGTATGCGCGCGCAGCCATGGATTTAGCAGTTTCAGCATTTTGTAGCTGCTGCCATTTGCAGATGCAAAATCTGCCAGGTTATCTATGCTTTTATCAACAATAACGGTCTTTGTTTTAAGCGGCCGGTAGCTATCTCCTGTGGATATCATAAATCCAAAAAATGCGGGGTGGTTAAGGATATACTTCAGCGCCAGTATGCGATATACGTACCTGTTTGTTTCTTCAGGAAAGGCAAGATCATAATAATTGCTTGCTTTTTGATACTCCATTTGATTTGTGTAGCCCGTTACGCCGCAGTTATAAGAAGCTGCCACCCCTGTCCAGGTGCCGATCTTCGCATAGGCTTCTTTAAAGTATTTGCAGGCCGCCTCAGTTGACTTTTTAAAGTTATAGCGCTCGTCCACTTCGTTATCTACCTGCAGGCCATATCTTGGTGCCGTATCCTTCATAAACTGCCAGAAACTTGCAGCACCCACATTTGACTGTGCCTGTGGTTGCAATGAGCTCTCAGCTACACATAAAAATTTAAAATCCTCAGGGATGCCATTAGCCCTGAGAATAGTTTCTATAGCTGGGAAGTATCTTGTACTCTGTTTCAATATCAATAGTATTGAGCCATGCAGATAGTCGTTCGTTAGTAGTTCTCTATCCAGCCGTTCACGCACATCCCATCTGTCAAGCGGCACTTTCTCACCTGCAAAATCTATAGCAGGAGGTAATGCTGGCGGGTACCATTTATATTGTGGTTTAGGTTCAAAATTATTGTCAGCTGAGCCTACAGCTTTACTAAAAGAAAATACACCTACTATTGCCACTGTACAAACAATGCCCAAAATATAGTACAGGTATGGCTTTGATCCTCTTTTCATAACTATAGTTTTTCTACTTGTATAAATATAGTAAGAATGCTGTAAACCAAAACAGCACAGGTGTAGCTGTGCTGTTTTTATTATTTCTTTGCTGTACTGTCTTATTTAGCTGTGGCAGTAGCCGGCGCCATTATATGCATCAGTTCATCCAGCTTAGGTTCCAGTATTATTTCCGTGCGACGGTTTAGTGCACGTCCGCCTGGGGTATTATTGCTTGCTACCGGGTCATATTTACTGCGGCCGCTTGCTATCACACGATTTGGAGCTACG
>JAFDXS010000667.1 GCA_018267795.1 Bacteroidota bacterium
TATCTTATCTGATATGCGGGATAACTGCAGCACAGTACCCTGTAGTCCCACCTGCCAGTCTTCTGCTAAGTTGTAGAGGAATGCTAGCTCAGCCGCATAATTGAATGCAATCTTCTCCCCGGTATAAGCCATATTGCTGGTAGGGGCGCTATTAACGCTGGCACCGCCACCTAATTTCAGCTCTACATTCTGCGCATGCATAAGCACAGGCAATAACATGAATAAAGGAATAAAAAGTCTTTTCATGAGCATAGATTAACCGTAACAAAGATAAAGGAGCAAAGGAAAATGTAAACACGGAATGTATTCCTGGTGGAGGCCTCTACATAGGAGTGGCCAAGATATTATATAAGTTATTGTCATTCAATAGCAAAAGATAAAGGCATGATATTTAATATCTGTATTGTTCTATAAGCAGACTGTATGGAAGAGCTATCAGAAATAAGGATAACGGCAAAGAGATTGAGATTGTTGGCCAGTGATAATATAACCAGTGCCAAAGCTATAAACCTGGTATATGTGAACGATACTATGCCTGGTATAAGCAGAGTAAAAGAGGGGGAAGTATTTGTGTATATGCTTGGCAAGAAGGTAATAAAGGATGAGGCTACCTTGCAAAGAATAAAGCACCTGGTGATACCACCAGCCTGGCAAAATGTATGGATATGCACTGAAGCTAATGGGCACCTGCAGGTAACGGGCTTTGATGCTAATAACAGGAAGCAATATAAGTATCATACGCTGTGGAATGCACTGCGTAATCATACCAAATTCTCGCACCTGTATGACTTTGGCAAGGCATTACCGGGCATAAGAGCAAGGCTACAAAAGGACCTAGCGTTGCCGGGTTTACCAGTGGAAAAAGTACTTGCAGCTATAGTATCACTGATGCAGTGTACATGCATACGCATAGGCAACAGCATGTATGAAAAACTATATGGCTCCTTTGGGCTAACTACGCTAAAGGACCAGCATGTGAAGATAAGCGGCAGCGAGATGAAGTTTAGCTTTAAAGGGAAGAAGGGCGTGTATCACAACATAACACTGAAGAGCAAGAAGCTGGCCAATATAGTGAAGCAATGCAGGGATATACCAGGTAAAGAATTGTTTCAGTACTATAACGAAAATAAAGAAAGAAAGCCAATAGACTCCGGTATGGTGAATGGATATATAAAAGAGATAAGCGGTGGCAACTTTACTGCTAAGGATTTTCGTACCTGGGCAGGAACCTTGCATGCACTGGAGGCGTTTGAACAACTGGGCGAGGCTGATACTATAACTGAGACAAAAAAGAAAATAGTAGAAGCGCTGGATATGGTGGCAAAGCAACTTGGCAATACGCGCACGGTGTGCAGGAAATATTATGTACACCCAATAGTTATAGATCACTATACTAACAAAACGCTCTCACGCTACCTGAAAAATATGAGCAATGAAGAGTGTGCAGATACTACAGACCTGACAGCAGAAGAACGAATACTGATGAAGATGTTTGAAGAT
>JAFDXS010000668.1 GCA_018267795.1 Bacteroidota bacterium
TTTGGTGAATAACAGATAATACCTGGTCTATAGCACTAATGCCCAAATGTCCACCCCAGGGATATTTTTCTATTACTTCCGGCAATATTGTTTCAATTTCTATTTTCTTTTCCAGCGGGGCTTTTATCATTGTGCTCTTTCCCTCGTAGCTGCCAAGCAGTATTTCTTTCGCCTCGTCAAGATTGCCTATGGTTGCAGATATGCCCCATATTTTCAATTTCGGATTTATTGCTTTTAAGCGGGAAAGTGCCAACTCTATTAATACACCACGTTTGCTCCCCAACAGTTCATGCCATTCATCCACTACCACAAACTCCAGGTTTTTAAAAGTATCCGGGTAGCCTTTCTGTGCCAGTAGCAGGTGAACGCTCTCCGGGGTAGTGATAAGCCCGTTGGGCATGGCTTTTTTTTGCTTTACTCGTTCACCGGTACTAGTGTCTCCTGTACGCAGGCCTATATTATAGTCAAGTCCCAGGTCATCGCTTACTCTTTCTGTTGCAGAAAATATTTCTTTTGATAAGGCGCGTAGCGGTGTTATCCATAGGCAATGCAAGCCATTCGGCCTTTTCTTTTTTGAGAAATAATTTTGCAAAATGCCAAACCACAGAGCATAGGTTTTTCCAAAACCTGTAGGTGCATTCAGTAAGCCGGAATATCCGTTAGCCAATGCCTTCCATGTCTTTACCTGGAAATCATAAGGTGTCCATCCCTTTATGCCAAACCATGTATCTGCTATATCGGTACTAGCCATTATTTATCTTTAGCAGGTCCATCAGGTCGTCCTTAGTATTTGCGTCTTTAATGCTCTTGTCCTTCCTCCAGCGCAGTATCCTCGGGAAACGCAATGCAACACCCGATTTATGTCTGGGTGAAGGATTGATACCTTCAAAACCTATTTCAAAAACAAGTTCCGGGGTCACACTTCTTACAGGCCCAAACTTTTCTTTAGTATGTTTTTTTACCCAGCTATCCACTTCTACCAGTTCTTTATCCGTAAGTCCTGAATAAGCTTTTGTAAAAGGTACTAATTCTTCGCCATCCCATACGGCAAATGTAAAGTCGGTATATAAATTTGCCCGTCTGCCATGCCCTCTCTGTGCGTATATAAGTACACCGTCTATGCTCAACGGATCAACTTTCCATTTCCACCAGTCGCCGCGTCTTCTGCCTGTTTTATAGCTGCTTGTTTTTCTTTTTAGCATCAATCCTTCACAGTTTTGTTCACGAGCTATCAGTCTTTCGCTGGCTACTTCCTCCCAGGTATTGCATACCACTGTGGGCGATAGCATCATAGGCAATTCAGGAAACTTTTCTTTAGCTGCGGTTAGTATGCTGTCGAGTATATTTCTTCTTTCTTGCAGCGACATGTGCCGTATGTCTACACCGTTATCTTCCAGCAGATCGTAGCATATCATTGCCAGCGGTGCATCCTGCAGGTTCTTTTTTGTTACGTTCTTTCGCCCTATGCGTGTCTGCATTACATGAAATGGCAATAGCTGT
>JAFDXS010000669.1 GCA_018267795.1 Bacteroidota bacterium
ATGTGCTTACGGAGGCGTTTGCAATGATGGAGCATGCACCTGCCAGACTGGCTATGAAGGCGTTCAATGTGAAACAATCAGCAGGGACAAATTCGTTGGCAGATGGAATGTTACCGAAACCGGCACTATTAATCCAGGGGTTCACAACTACGCAGTTTCTTTAGAAACAAATACTTCGAACATCACAGACATAAAGATTTCTAATTTTTATAACAAATTGACTTCTGATGTAATGGGCTCAGTGAAGGGCGATACTATCTACATACCTTTCCAGGTGGTAAATAACGACACAATACAGGGGAATGGCTATATTATCCCAGATCCTCACTACACTAACCATGCTAAGCTGGTACTATACTATTCTGTAAGAAATGGTCATACTGACAATTTTGGTTTAAATGGTGGTTCTCCATCTGTTTGGGAAAAATAGTTCAGGCTAACCTCTTTTATATGAAATCCCCATAACTTTTGCTATGGGGATTTTTGTTTGTATGCTTTTGCCCTCCGGATGGGCAGACGTTTAAATTTTCATTCCTTTTACTTGCTTGGTTTCTAGCCAATCAGAATAAATTAACAGCAGGCAACACAATAAGGGAGGCCTTTTTTTAGGGCCTCCCTTATTGCAATTTCCGTACCTGCCTATTTACTTATTTTAAATAGCTATTCTGCAGCGATATTTTGCTTCTTTTTAGTCAGTTGATTCCAGATACTAAGGAGGAAGCCAAGAACCATAACCACTACACCAAGCCACAACACATTAATATATGGGAAAAGCAAAGCTTTGAGCGTAACGTAATCATCGTTCATGTGTGTCTGCTTCACCATTATCTCAGCCGCATTCTGCGCGGGGATAATTTTACTAAAACGTACGTATAAGCCCATTGATTTCTGCGTATCTTCTATCGGCGCCTCATACTTATCGCGGATGAGATAAATAGGCGCTAAAGACTGCACAGGGCCTTTAAGATCAAAAACTTCCAGTTTAGCAGCGACTGCTATGTCACCAGAAACGGGTGAATAGCGAGGGTCATTAATTGAAGTATTGAATCCATTAAATACGATATACCCATTGTTAACGAAGATACTATCGCCACTATGCACTATATGGCTTTTATAGGTATTCGTATCCTCTTTACTTTTTACACTGATAGAAGTAACATACGTAAAGATATCATGATCCCAATAATGCCTAGTAGCAGGGTTAGGGGTGATACCCATGTTTTCTGCTTTTTTATTAACGAAGGCATCTGGGTATAACCTGAAATGCTCTAATTCTTTTTTAGTAAGCGTATCAATCTTTTTATAATCAACCACATAAAATGTGCGTGCATCCTTTTCTGAAGTGGAATCACCTAGATAAGTAGCAATATAGTCGCCCATTATTACAGGTACATTATTAAACATCAGCACATTGTCCCTGCTTTCTTTGGCATCTGCTTCAGGAGAGCCTTTGCCCAGAGAACAAGTTTCGCCAAGTGTATTGATTGAAATAACCTGTTT
>JAFDXS010000066.1 GCA_018267795.1 Bacteroidota bacterium
TACCCGCACTATAATCTTCAAATGCTATACGGTAGCGTATCTCGCGCACACGTATGACATCAGTACGCTTTTCGGTGATGCTGGTGCTGCGGCTTAGGTAGCCATAGTCATCGCCGGGTGCCCAGCCTTGCAGGGCTTTATTCAGGTTCCATTCTATATCGTAGTATTCTATCGCTTTTTCTTTATAGGTGGCAGGGGTAGCCTGGCCACTGCTGCTGAAGGGCGCAAAACCCAGCTTTAGCACCACAGTACCTTCTACCGTTTGCACGTTCTCCGATAAGTTTTGAAATCTGAAATCATCAAAGTCTATCAGCACACATGGCCAGGAAACTGCCGTACGAAAGGAGGGTTTATCGGTATTTTTCAGCTGCCCCAGGTCCTGGTCTATATGGGCAATAGCCGGTACGCTATCCTGTATGCGCTGCTGTACAGCCAGGAAAAGATTGGCAAAGGGAGAATTCATTAGAATAGAGGGTGGTTAAAAACTCCCAAACGGCTTAGAGTTTGGGAGTTTATTGATGATAGGGATTGATATAGATTGAATATAGATATCTAAAATTGAAGTGGATAAACTATAAGACAGATAGTAATTAATAAAACGTTGGGTATTAACATTTTGGAATGCCATAGGTATTATACCAATAGTCCTCCGGTACTGGTACTATACCGGATATTTCTTTGTCTATATCCAGGCGCGCCTTCAGTTTTTCCAGGTCCATGTCCTTACTGAAGCAAAAGTACCCGCCATCAACAGGATAGCCATAGCTGCGCAGTATAGACAGGAATTTTGGGTCATTCAGCATATTTATAGTATATACCATATCGCTGCGATGTATTTCCCGCTGTTGTTCTTCGTGTACCCTGCTTTGCGCGTAGCCGCTGCCGCTGTCTGTAGTGGTAGTGCCGGTATTGCCCAGTATAATGATAGACATTTCTTCATTCATAGCCCTGAGGAAAGACAGCTGCAGGCGGCCATCACCGCTTACGTTCTTGCCATCTTTCATTTCAAAGTCTGCCTGCTTGGGTATCATAAGGGCGAGCGAGCTACCGCTCTCATCCAGCACTTTTTTCAGTTCCTGTTTTGTCTGCTCGTCGTAAGCGTCATATTTTATTACACGCACCGGCTGGCCAAACAATTCTATATACTGCGACCAGTCTGAGATGTTGCCTTTTTTGTACAGAGCATAGGGCGCACACTTCAGTAGCAAGCCCAGGTCATCTTCCTCACCCATCACCCATATATTTGGTACATCAGCGTAAGAGATACCGTCTGTGCCGCTTTGTTCATATGCTATAATGCCTATGTTAGGCTTTATATGCTTGCGTGGAACTTTAAGGAAAGCCAGCTCTCTTCCCGGCAAAAATTCGATACCGGAGATACCCCATAGTAATGTCTGCATGATAGTGCGCATAATATCGCGAAACTGCAGGCTATTTATCAGGCCATCCAGCTCGCATACACGCTTGCCATCTTTTTCAAAATACAATTGCTTGTTCAGCACAGCATCTATGCGCTTGGCTATAATGCCGCTAAGGTGCCCGTCCAGTATTACATCATCATACAGGTCGTACAGGCGGCTACGGTTGGGGTAGTAAACAGACTCGGCACTGATGTGGGCATTGCGCCAGGTACCAATATCTTTGCGGCTGCGATCTACAGAGCGTACATTCAGCTCATGCACTACAACCTCTATCTTCTGATCTTTATCAGGTTGGGTAACGGTAACGAGTGACATAGGGTTTTTAGGGTTTATGTATAGTGCGGGGCTGCTATTGCCGCACCAGCACCACTTTTTGAAGTAATAAGTAATTGTCGCGGTAAGGAATCAATTTATAGCGTCTTATGCGGGCATTGATGAGTTTTCTCGGGTCATTGCCTTTTACTGTGAGATAATAATCGTCGCGTGTTTTGTCTGTTATTTTCCATTTCTCTACCGGGAAGATAGGCTCCAGCCCCGGTGTAGGATTATGCATTACCAGTGGTGCATAAGTATCATTGCCGGAATACTGCCATACTATTAGTGGTTTGCTGTCATCGCGTGCCGGCTCATTTGGCAGTAAGGTAATGGTATCTACCATATCAAACTCCAGGCGGGGCAACTGTGCATACCAGTTCCTGCGCATATCAATATATATATTCTGCGAAAAAGCCTGGCTGCAGGTGATAAACAGTATAAACGTAAACAGCGTCTTCATAAGGCTAAGTTAATTCAATCCCACAAAAAAAGTGTGTGGCATATACATGCTTAGCATCATCTTAAACACATAATCGTTTATCTGGAAGTACACGATATGCCCGTGGTCTGCGAAGGTGAATATCATAACAACAGGATTTTAGAAATAATTTTCGCGCTTAGGATTGCTGCTCCAGCTCACATCATCACCCTCGGGAGACGAATCTGCGCTGGTATCGCGGTAAGGCCAGCCGGCAGGGTTTGCATCGCCGCACATAATGCTCTTCAGTGCTGCAATGGCATCCTGGTAAGCTGTGCGAAATGCATTATAGTCGATGTTAACATTTGCCAGTCTTATTATGTGCCAGCAGGCAATATCCTTCAGCAGGCTTTTCAGGTATTCATCCTGTACTGTTGCAGGCGTGGTATCATTGCCAAATAATTGCAGCAGGTCATAGCGGGCCAGATACATCTTGGCCTCCTGTATGGCAGTATCTATAGCTTTGCTGACGATGGTATCGTCGGCACGTGTTATCTCGCTGAGCACATCTGCATATAGATGCGTGCCGAGATCGGCCTGGGTAATGAGTGGCATAGGGATATAGGGGTTAAAGGTTATTAGAATATAGTGATCTATTTATCGTCCCCGGTGGATACATCTACACCATCGAGGTCATTTTTTACAGCAGTTATTTTTTGCGTAGCACGGTCAAACTGTATTTCATAAGCTGTAATGCTCATGTCGCCAAGGTCTTCTTTTATGTAGCCGTTTATGGTCATGTTCTCAGCTATTACATCATCTGCACCTGCAGAGTCTATCTCCACTATTATCTTAGCAGGATGGCCATTTTCTTTGCTTAGTTTAGGTAACTTCTTCAACTCATCTTTGTATTCTTTCAGCATCTTTATCTGTTTGCCAAACGCCGCATTGTCAGATCTTGCTTTTAGTCTTGCAGCCTTATCTTCTTTGTCTTCCTGTGCAAATGAATGTACGCTTGCCAGCAGTAATGCAGATGCTATAAAGATGCCTTTAAATGTCATGTTGGGGTGTTTTACCAAAAGTATCATTTTTAAGTTCAAAATGCCCTGTTGCTTTGTGGCTTTTTTATAATGGTAATATTGCCGCCTGCCCTTGCAGCCTCTTTGTTATTTATTATCCAAACAGCGCCTTCCACAGCATCTGGTCCATCATCATGTGCACGGCTCTTTGGTGCAAGCGCCAGGAACTGCTCCTGCAGGCGCTGCATGTGTGGGTTATGCTTTTCGTTTTCATTCAGGAATAGTTTGCCGTTCCTGTTCAGTGGCTCCAGCAGGCTTTCAATGCGCATAAACTTTTCCGGCTTGCTGCGCCGATCGCCGCAGATAGGTATTACTTTACCACTATGTTTACCGGCGGCATAAAACTCTTTCAGCAATATATCCTGAAGAAAAACTTCCTCCATAAAATAATAGCAGCTGCATTCACCTATCAGTTGCATGAGTGTATAATGCCACTCTATCATGCGGGCAGTAGTGGTTTGCTCCAGGTAGCATTTTATTACATGAAACTCATCCTGCCACCTGCCGACAAGAACAGTAGCCTTGAAATCATTTTTCTTAGTGTCTTTAAAAGAAGGGTCGGTGTAGCATACCAGTAATGAGTAGTCGGTGATAGGCCTTGCGGGCTTGTATGCCATTTCTTTAAACACCGACCCTTCTGTAACAGGATTATTAAAATATTCTTTCTGTGCTGCGGCATAGCTCTTTTGACTAAGCACACGGTCTATATCCAGTTCATTATTTTTCTGCGGCCATGATGAGCGGCCATCCGCATCGCGTATGTTTATTTCATCCACGTGGTCGGCCAGCTTTGCTGCGTGCTCTATGCAGCAATCATTAGCTATGCGGTTGCCACAAAAAATGATAAGTGTAGCAGCAGATATAGAACGCGTACTGATGGCAGCCTCTTCTATCCACTTCCATTTCTTAGCCACAATCTCCGGGTTATGGCAATCGGCATCTGTGTCTATATCATCAAACAATAGCACGTCAGGCCTCACTTCTTCATTGCGCGTGCCACGCGGACTTTGCCCTGCACCCAGCGCGCGAAAGGCAACTCCCTTATTGGTAATAAATTCTTCTGCCTTCCATTTGCCGCTTTGCTCCTGCAGACCATAGTCGTGAATGATGCGTTGGTTATACTCCAGGTTGGCCCGGTAAGGCATAAATAGACGCACCGCATTGTCAAGGCTATTACTTATCAGCAACACATATCTTTTCTTAGCAGTAAGGCATAAGTACAGCACCTCCATCATAGTGCGTGTGCTTTTTGCCAGCTCGCGGCTCCATATCCTCACCTCAAACCATTCAGGGTTTTCCAATACTCTTTTGGTTGCCTCCAGATGAAAAGCAGCCGGTACCGCAAACGTGTATTTAGGGAAATAGTAATTGAACCATGCTTCAGCATCGGCCTCCAGCCTTGCAATACGCGTGCGCTGCTGCTCCGCAGTCTCCAGCAGATCTATAGGTGTGGAGTCTATTATATTCTTTACATATTCCTTCCATGCATCTAGTTCCTGTTTCTCTGTTCTCGCCATACTATACTTTTCTTAGTTCCTCTTTTATAAATGCATCAAAGCGCAGCGTCACCGTTTTTGCCAGTTCTATATCTATGGTCTGCAGCCAGTTTATAAATTTCTTGGCTACTTCTATTATCTGTGTTACACTGCTTTCAGTTTCCAGGTTCTTTATTGCCGTAGTGTATTTTATTACCAGGTCCGCATCTTTGGTGTTGTCTGCCCCATTTTCTTTTATGCGGGTAGTTATCGATTCCAGTATATCATAAAGTATGTTTAGTTGCACTTCTTTTGATGTGAGCAATGAGCGGCGAATGCCTTCCCAATTACCTTCCTGTATCCATAGTCGCAGCTCCTCTTCACTTGCGCCAGTCTTCAGGGCAATATCTTTTATAGAAAGATCGAAACGGGTAAACAGTAGTTGTGCCCATTCCTTTCTTTGCCCGTCTGTTAAACCATTCTTCATGGCACAAAGGTCACTTGAAAAGTACCTTATGGGCAAATCGAAAAAGTATGGTACTGCAGTTATTGCAGTACCATACCACAATAATTGCGGTACCATAAAACAAAGTTTTCAGCATTGACAATGCTTTGAGCCTGTTTTCAGAAAAAAATAAAAAGGCCTTTTTGTTATGGCGTATTTTATTGATGTGTGCTGAACGGAATGTTGCAGCAAAAAGTATGTTACAAGCAATTCATTCTATGGCCAACGAGGAGAATTCAGCACAAAATGACCTCAAAAACAGCCCATTTTACTTTGAAAATTTCCTCGGGTTACAGCACTATGTATAATACGCTCATTACCAGACGTTCATCTTCGAAAAAAAATCTATGGTACTACAGCCAGTGCGGTAGCATACCGCAAAAACTGCGGTACCATAGATTCCTGATTTTGCAGCCGTCTGTATCCGTTTCATCTTTGTGCCAGAAATAACGGTTTACCTATGACCCCCCAGGAAAAGTTCAAAAAGATAAACAAAGAATATGTGCTGTCGGACAGTACAGTAAATGAGTACGGCTTTCGCTTACTGACAGAAGGTTACCAGCTCGATGAGTTTCGTAAGAACCCTATTGGCTATTATATGCACCGTCGCGAAGATGGCGTAGCGCTGAAATGGGATGAGCTGCGTGTGGATAATGACAAAGTGATAGGCGTGCCTGTCATCAACCTTTCTAACGAGCGTGGTGAGCAAACTTATGATGAAGCAGAGAATGGTTTTCTAAACGCAGCCTCTGTAGGCCATATAGTAGTGCTGGAATACTCTACCGATCCGGAACTCATGCTGCCCGGACAAACAGGTCCTACCATTACCAAATGGTATAACAAAGAATGCAGCCTGGTAGATATACCCGGTAACTGCAACTCCCTTACTAAACTATATGATGCACAGGAAAACGAGATAAACCTGGTGGACCTGAATATAAACCCCGTAATAATGAAGAAACCAAGCGCTGCCGTATTGCCTGACCTGTATAGTGTACTAAAGCTCGCTGATAATGCAGATGAACAAGCCATGTTGGCTGCGGTAAAGCATATAGTACTGAAGGCTGAAGAACTGGAGCTGGATAATAACAAGCTGCGCAATGACAGGAATAACCTGCTGCAACAGATAGATGATATAAACAGAACGCATACAAAATATGAAGTAGCCGCGCTGCTGGACAAAGCACTGGAAGATAAAAAAGTGACCCGCGAGCTAAAAGACAAACTGGCAACAGACTATGCCGATAATCCCGAGGGACTGAAAAGCCTGATAAGCGCTATGCCTGCCTATCGCTCTATAGTAGAGAATCTGAAAGCAGCAGAACGTGATAAAACAGAGCTACAATGGAACTGGGATGCTTTTGAAGCCAACGACCCAAGCGGCAGAAAGCTGCGCGAGCTAAAGGCAAATAACCCGGAACGATACCAGGAAATCTTTAAAGAAAAATTTGGTGGATAATGTGATGTGACCGGGAGCCGGAGCGAGTTTTTCCTTGTTCTGATAGTGGGTAAGCGTTTGTTCTCAAACGCCTGGAGACAGGTTTGTTTTTTTTCTCCTCCGGCTACCCGGTTTCTCTTCTTCTCTTGTTAAAATCTTATTGGCCTTACAGGCTGCAAATCCTTAAATCATAAATCCTAAAAACCCTATGGCAATTCAAAAAGAAATATGGGAAGACCATATAGAGGGGAACCTCTTTAAAAACAATGAATTTCTCCTCGCATCTACAGACGCCAGCCAGTATGTGCTGAATGGTAAAGTAGTGCACATACCGCAGGCCGGCGCTACACCTACTGTAGTGATGAACAGGTCATCATTGCCTGCTACTGTAGTACAGCGTGTAGATACAGATGTAACTTATGTGCTCAACGAATTCTCTACAGACCCGATATTGATACCCCAGGCAGATACGCTGGAGCTAAGCTATAACAAACGTGAAAGCGTACTGAACGAATATGAATCATCACTGCGCCAGCTTACCGCTGACAACATTTTAGTGTCATGGGCTCCATCTACAGCGGCAGGTATCATACGCACCACAGGCGCATCAGTAGCATCTCACCTGGATAGCACTACCGGCACCCGTAAGAAATTTACCACAACTGACCTTAAGTACGCACAGCTAACACTAAATAAACAGAACGTACCGCTGGAAGAACGCTATGCCCTGTTAAGCGCAGACATGTTTCAGCAACTGACTGATGACATGAGCCAGACACAGTACCGCGACTTCAGTGCAGCCTTCGACGCTAAGAATGGCGTGCTTGGCCAGCTCTTTGGTTTCAAGATCATGATGCGCAGCAATGTGGTAGTGTATGACAACAGCACTACACCTGTAGTAAAAGCAACAGGCGCAGCAGCTGCAGCAGATGATAACGATGCAGTGCTGTGCTGGCAGATGAACGCTATAGAACGCGCACTGGGCGATATTACCTTCTTCGAAAAAATAGGCGACCCTCAATACTATGGTGATATCTACAGCGTATCTGTACGCATGGGTGGCCGCAAGCGCCGCAATGACGAAAAAGGTATTGTAGCTATTGTACAGTCTGCCTAATATTTAATGTATATCTAAAACCTGTGTGTTATGATATCTGAAGTGAAAATATGGATACTGGTTGCTGTAGTAAGTGTGCTGGCCGCAATACTGGGCTTTGTGATAAAGACAGTGATGGACCAGGTAATAAAAAAACTGGATGAGATAGTAAGCGAACTGAAACAGCTGACAAAGACGAGCGCCATACAGGAACAACAGATACGTGAACTGCAGGAGCAGGATAAAATGATACACCACAGGTTAAATGATGTTGCCGGCCGACTGCGCGTACTGGAGATGAACCCGAACAAAAATTAATACAAATATTAAACCCTATCACAACCATGTTCTGCACTAATGCGAACGCAGAAATAAAATCTGCCCTGAAACAATTTGATCGGTATGTAAATACGCATGTGGAAACAGCACTGCAGATAACTACTGCCCTGAAAAATATGCTGAGCTCTCCTGCGGCAGACATTATCACCGCCATTATACCTGGCACTGTAGATGATGTATTGCGCACACAACTGCTGAATGCGCTGAATAAAATAACAGAAGCATTAAGCATAGTAGACAGCTGCAAGCAGTTTACCGATCTGAATGACAAGCTGAAATGCTTTGTACAGCAGTTAAGCCAGCGCGACCCGCAGCTGCAGGATGCTGTACTGCTGAAACTATCGAGCCTGCTGGCTGCCGAGTTGGATGGACAGAAGCTAAAGCAATCATTGTATGATCTGTACACACAGGCCAAATATGTTACAGCAAGCAACTAAGCCAATCATATTACTAATAGCAGGCCATAAGGCACTCATCATTTCTTTTCTATCCTATTGCCCCCAAACAGCACAGGATACTATGGCCCTCTATAAACCCTCATAGAATGATGTTGCTAACCTGTGCCACTCGTTACCACGGTTCTGTAGCAATACAGGACCGTTGGGAA
>JAFDXS010000670.1 GCA_018267795.1 Bacteroidota bacterium
AATGTGCGTAAGGGACATAGCATCACGAATGATTGAGAAAAGCTCTAACGTACCAAGGATAGTGGACAGGCTGGTAGCTAAGAAGTTAGTGAAACGCAGCACATCTAAAGAAGACAAGCGTGAAACACTGATAGCACTGACAGAAAAAGGGATAGAAAAACTACTGGAAGCAAACAAACTAAATGATAAGCTTTCAACAGAAATATTCGGTATCAGCAATGAAGAAGCGACTATACTAAATGACTTGCTAGAAAAACTAAGAAAAATAGATTAACAAATTCATATATAACCTAACAAAAAAGAAAACAATGGCAACTACAAAATGGACAATGGATGCTGCGCATTCGGAAATACAGTTTAAAGTAAGACACATGGTTGTGTCAAATGTAACCGGCAGCTTTGGAAAATTCAATGCTGACGTAGAAACTGATGGCGAAGATATTACTACAGCTAAGGTTCACTTTACTGCAGATATCGACTCTATATCTACTAACAATGAACAGAGAGACAACCACCTGAAATCAGCAGATTTCTTTGATGGCGCGACTCACCCGCAGCTAACTTTTGAGAGCACTAAAATTGAGAAAGTAGATGGCAGTGATTACAAAATGCATGGCAACATCAGCATTCGCGGTACAGTAAAACCAATTACATTAAACGTGGAATTTGGCGGCATAGTAAATGACCCATGGGGCAATGTACGTGCTGGTTTTACAGTGGAAGGCAAATTGAACCGCAAAGATTTTGGACTTAACTGGAGCGCAATAACAGAAGCGGGACACCTGGTAGTGAGCGACGACGTGCGCATACATGCCAATGCAGAGTTCATAAAACAAGGATAAAAAATAAATATTTAAAAATACAAACCAACCAGCCGGCCGTTTTGTTTAATAACAGAACGGCCGGTTTTAATTTGTAACTTTCACCAAAAGAATACTTATATGCAACTAAGCGGGAAGACCTTTTTTATTACGGGAGCAAGTCGTGGCATTGGTAAGGCTATAGCCCTTCGCCTGGCCGAGGACAATGCTAACATAGTAGTTGTGGCTAAATCGGTAGAGGAAGACCCAAGGCTGGGAGGTACCATATACAGCGCCGCAGACGAAATAGAAGCTGCCGGTGGAAATGCGCTTGCTGTGCAGTGCGATATAAGAGATGAAGAACAAATAAAAAAAGCGGTAGAGCAGGCCGTGGCAAGGTTCGGTGGCATTGATGGGGTTATCAATAATGCTTCTGCCATATCGCTTAGCCCTACCGAGCAAACAGAAACAAAACGCTTTGACCTGATACACGATATTAATGTGCGTGGCACCTTTCTTGTTACAAAGCATTGCTTGCCCTATCTTAAAAAGTCAACGAATGCGCATATTCTCACCCTTTCCCCTCCACTCGATCTAAATCCTAAGTGGTTCTCATCGTTTGTTGCATACACTATCAGCAAATACAATATGAGTATGCTTACCATTGGCTGGGCTGCTGAGTTTAAGAAAT
>JAFDXS010000671.1 GCA_018267795.1 Bacteroidota bacterium
CTGGTTAGCAGCAATTGGTCCCTGCGCATTAATAAATTATTATAGTTTGTTATTACACTTGAAAAAGTTCCGCCCTGGCTTACAAGGCTTGCCGGTACAGTTCTTGGGTCTTTGCTGTTTTTTATATAGTCTTCCAGTGCATCCATTATGCTCAGCTGCACTTGCTGCTGTGTTATTGCCTGCTCTATATCATTTGTATTTTGCAGCAGCATTATAGATTGTTTCGCTATATCTATCCCTTCAGTTGTCTTTTTATAGCTTTCTATTGTTTTTTCTACATTAGAGAGTTCGTCCGTTACTATTTTCAAACGATAGTCAATGAAGCTCATCGTATTATTGGCTATCGTATTCTTATCATCAATATTTGCCTGCTGATAAACCTCTATTAACTTATTAAGCGCCACTATGCCTCTATCCGGCAACTGATCTTTCATAGTAAGCAGCAGAACAGTAGAATTTTTATTAGGCAAGGTCACCGTTACAGACTTTACATACCTGTTTACCGCTTTTTCTATCGGATCAATAGTTATCGTGTACTCAGCATTTTTCTCTATGAACGGAAATTTTGTTTTTTCGAGTAATGCTTTGCCTATTGGCAGGTCTATCGAATCTCCCCACTTGCCTGTAAACTCATTCTTACCTATTACCAGCACATAACCATCGGTATTGCGGGGTTTAAGCTTTAATACGCGTGTCTTTTTAACAGAATCATTTTCCGCCTCGTTAAGGCTGAATATAAAAGGGCGTTCTCTATATACTTCTGTAGTGGTAAGCCTGCCGGGAATAGTATAATGCACATTTAGCTCCAGGTCTTTTACTACATCTGTCATTATCCTGCGGCTATTGAGTATTATCATTTCATTAGCCAGATTTTTCAGATTGGTTTGCATGCCGAGGTCTTGCAGCAAGGCTTCATTCGACAAACCTTCTTCTTTGTCATCCTTTATCAATACCTGGGCTGTGATCTGGTATACAGGTGGTGTATAGCGCAGGTACAGAAATGCAATGATGAGTGATACAATTAAACAGCCCACAAACCATGGCAGACTGGCTAATACAGCACCCACTATTTTATTAATATTTATATTATTTTCCTTCTCTTGCCATTCAGTATCGCTAAAAGAAGCTTGATTGTGTTCCTGCATGAAATTGTCTATAAATTCGGGAATTTTGTTGAGATTGCTAAAAGCAGGGTGATTACAGATACAAAATAGGTGAAATATACGCCTGTAGTCTGATCTACTGTAGATGCCCTTGCTCTTGCTCTATTTTGCTCTACGTATACTATATCATTTTGGCGCAAAAAGTAATATGGAGACTGAAAGATTTCTGTCGAGTTCAGATTATAACGAGCAAATACTTTTTTACCATTTTCTTCTCTTACCAGCATTACGTTATATCTCTTACCATAGTTTGTAAGGTCGCCGCCCATACCTATGGCATCCATTAGGCTAATTTTTTCGTTGTTAACAGTATATCTGCCAGGG
>JAFDXS010000672.1 GCA_018267795.1 Bacteroidota bacterium
TATTCGCTCATTATTCATACCATAGTAGGGATCTGGTATTTGCTTGTTTGCCAACAGCGTTGTAAGCACCGTGCCCGGCACTATAGCCGGCATCCATGACGACACGGAATATTCAGCCCTTGATATTTCCTCCCCAGGTACATTCACCTGGGATATTTGCCGACATTTCCAGCCTGTATTTAGTTCATAACTATCCTGTGCATATGAAGAGTGAAATACAAACAATAATAAAACAAGAGATACCCTGTACTTACAAAACATTTTCAAAAACAATAGTTATTAAATCCTTACTTCATTAATTAGTTGCTGATGATGGCCAATTCTCTTTTTTAGCACCCCATTTCTTATTAGGCACCGAAGACATTTCGAAGTCCAGCTCTCCTCCTTTCATTAAAGTGTTATGGTCTATATAGGTCTTATTATATGGTTTACCATTTAGCATTACACTTTGTATATAAGGATGGTCTTTGGCATTGTTTCTTGTTTTTATAGTCATTTGCCGGCCATTAGGCAATGTTATGATAGCCTCATCCAACATAGGGCTGCCAAACACATATTCACCACTTGCTGCATTAGCTGGGTAAAGCCCCAGTATGCTCCATACTGCCCACGCGCTCATTTGTCCGCAATCTTCATTCCCTGCATAGCCCTCAGGCTGGTCGTGGTACATTGAGTCAACGATCATCCTCACCCTTGCCTGCGTCTTCCAAGGCTGCCCCACAAAACTATACATATAGGCTATATGATGGCTCGGCTCATTGCCATGTGCATATTGTCCTATTAGCCCGCTCACATCCGGCGGCCCGTCGCTGCCTTTTACATCAGAGCTTATCGTAAATAAGGAATCCAGTTTTTGTATAAACTTAGCATTGCTCCCATATAGCTTTGCAAGGCCTCTTACATCTTCCGGCACAAAGAATGTGTACTGCCACGCATTACCTTCTTCATACATAGAGCTTCTTGCTGTAGAAGTCAGGTATGGATCGAAAGGGTTCACCCAGCTACTGTCAGAGTTTTTACCTCTTATAAACCCAGTCCTCTTATCAAACAAACGCTGGTATGCCCTTGATCTGTCCATAAAAAGATTATAGTCGTCTACCTTATTTAGCTTCTTCGCCACCTGCGCTATACACCAGTCATCATAAGCATATTCCAGTGTCACGCTTGCACTATTGCCTGCCTTGTCTTGCGGCAGAAAACCATATTTTATATATTCTTTTGTACCTCTTCTATCCTGGAAGGCAGTTTTTCGCATTTGTGCATAAGCTCTTTGTGCATCCAACCCTGGGTAGTCGGTTAGTATAGCATCTGCAAGCGTTGGTATAGCATGGTAGCCGCTCATGCATCCTGTCTCCCATGTACTTAAGTCCCATATAGGCAGGTAGCCATTCTCATCTCCAAAAGCCAGCATACTGTTTAGTATATCCAGGTACCTTTCAGGCTGCGTTAACGCCAACAATGGATTTTCAGCTCTGAAGGTATCCCAC
>JAFDXS010000673.1 GCA_018267795.1 Bacteroidota bacterium
TACCAGTGCTTTAAGCATCCTTTTCCTTTTCTGGACCATCACACACATGGCCAAAAAATTGCTGAATACTGGTGAACCTGATCAGCGTCAAACGATTCTTATCATGGGTGCAGGCCTTGTCGGTGCCCTTGCTTATACTTTTTCCGATACTTTTTGGTTCTCTGCTGTTGAGGCGGAAGTTTATGGTACTTCCTCATTCTTCACTGCTATCACTTTCTGGGCAATCCTGAAATGGGAAAACGTTGCCGATAATAAATACTCAGACCGCTGGCTGGTGCTTATATCCTACCTCATAGGTCTTTCTGTCTGTGTACACTTGCTCAACCTCCTTACTATACCTGCAGTAGGTATGGTATACTACTTCAGGCGCTACAAGCCTACAGTTATGGGCACTATTATAGCATTTCTTGTTAGCTGTGTAGTACTGGCATTTGTTCAGTTTGGCGTTATCCAATACATTCCTATTATCGCATCGAAGGTTGATATACTGTTTACCAACAGCTTCGGTATGCCTTTCGATACTGGATCTATTACCTTCCTGGTGCTGCTTTCTGCATTATTGGTGTGGTTGCTCATATTCGCAAAGCGTCGCGGCTATTACCTGCTGCATACGTCTGTGCTTTGCATTATGTTTATTATCATTGGTTATTCAAGTTATATAGTACCTGTTATCCGCTCAAGAGCTGATGTGGCTATAGATATGACTAATCCTGATAATGCCCTTAGTCTTGAATCTTACGTATCACGCGAACAGTTTGGCGAACAACCATTGCTATTCGGTCCGGACTTCGATACCATGCCTGTAGGTTATGACGATAAAGGACCCATCTACACGCAAACCAAAAAAGATGGCAAAGACTACTATGAAGAAGTAGGCCGTAAGAAAGAACCTAAATACGATCCCGCTACAGAACGTTTCTTCCCGCGTATGTGGGAAAACAACGATCCTTCTCATGCTCAGTTCTATCGCAATTACCTGAATCTTGCCAACGGTGAATCTCCAACCTCCGGCGATAATTTCAAATACTTCATGGGCTACCAGATGGGCTGGATGTGGTGGAGATATTTTATGTGGAACTATGCAGGTCGTCAGAACGATTTTGAAGGCCAGGGCGATCCTAAGAACGGCAACTGGATATCAGGTATCAAGCCTATAGATAAATTGATGGGTGTAGGTGATCTTGACCAGATGGGCGATGGATATAAAAATAACGCAGCAAGAAATGAGCTTTATTTCCTGCCGTTTATACTTGGTATCTTAGGTCTTATCTTCCAGTTCAACCGTAATAAAAGAGATGGACTGGTAGTGCTTATATTATTCTTCTTTACCGGTGCAGCTATAGGTATCTACCTAAACATGTATCCGCTTCAGCCTCGTGAACGTGACTATGCATTTGCAGGCTGTACTTATGCCTTTGCTATATGGATAGGTTTAGGCGTGCTAATGATAGACAGTTGGCTGCAGCGTGTGGTAAAGGGCAATATG
>JAFDXS010000674.1 GCA_018267795.1 Bacteroidota bacterium
TTCAACATCGCTTTGGTTTCCTCGCTGTAGCCATAGCCGTTTTCCGGAAATACTGAAAACACGGGAATCATCTTCAGCAAGCGGCCTGAAGGGAGCCCGTAAACGGATACCTGACCATTAAAGCCACCCGATACGAAATTGTAGTACTCATCATACTTACCGGGAGCAACGTATGTTTTTGAGGCGGCATCTCCCGTTACAGCAGCCTCTGCGTTTTTCATTTTGCAGCTTGGCATGGATGCTATTACAGCAACGGAGCTAAGCAATAATAAGATAGATCTCATATAATGTTGTATGTGTTAGTAATTAATTCTTACCGTCGTTATTTCTCATGAACTCGAGAATGCTCCTTGCGTCCTCATCGCTTAAATGCTGATTGGGCATACGTACCATACATTTTTCGAGCATAGCCTGTGCTGCAGGGTCTTTGTCTATCATCTCGTCTGTATTGGTTACGAAATTCATGATCCACTCAGGTTTTCTTCTGTCTGTAACGCCTTTCCAGCCCGGGCCTACCAGTTTTTCGTCAGTCAGTTTGTGACAGGCATTGCACTTTACATCGTAAATTGTTTTGCCTGAGGCAATAAGCTTTTGATCTAAGGGATGACTAAGCTTTATGTCTGTAAACTTGCCTTTGCCTTTGGAATCATCGCTTGTTACCGGGATGCCAGTACTGTCGCCGGGTTCTTTTAATGTTGCATTAGCGGGGGCGTTATTAGCGGATGGTTGCTGATTGGAACCACAACTGTAAATGAAGGCGCTAATTATTGCGATTACTACTAAAAGGTGTTTTCGATTCATATACCTGATTTTTGCTGCTTTAGATTGTGAATGATTTACGGGTCAAAACTCCTCCATAATGGCAGCAAAAAATATGACCAATGTCATAAAAGAGACGTTTTTGTCCTTTTTTATGGTAATCTTGGTCATTTGGGATATGACAAGAGCAAATGACTGCATCGAAACAGCGTGCAAAGTGGCTTGGGGATTGATATACAGCACATTTAGACTGGAAAAGAATGCTGATATTTATAAGTAGTTGATATACAGTGGAGTGACGGTGTCCGGTAAAAATGTAGAGAAGAATGGAGGTATGATTCAATGCTTTAGAATGCAGCAGTATAAAAATCTACCAGATAATAGAAGAGTATAAAAGCCGCCTGGCGGTGACTTTTATACTCAAGAAGTTTTATTACAAGTCTTTACATTTCTGCGGGTTGCAAAATGCTTACACGGTTACCTTCTGTGTCCTGCACAGAGATCCAAAGGCCGACCCCGGGGATCATCTGGGGCTCCATAGTATGTGCGCCCGTTTCATCCATAGTGCCAAGGATCTTTCCTCCGCCGGCTTCTACGGCTTTCATTGCGGCTTTTACATCAGGAACTGAAATAACAACAGATGGCGCATGAGAAAGGGGATTATCTGTTTTCTGATAAAAGCCTCCGTTGATAGTGCCTGGTGTTTTTACCATACCTT
>JAFDXS010000675.1 GCA_018267795.1 Bacteroidota bacterium
ATTTAAATACCTTCGTACCGGTACCTATACTATATATTTCTCGTCAGACGATGGCTTGCCAACTATGCAGGCGTATTGCAAGCAGATATATGTGGAAGACATACCGGAAATGAAGCTTTCAAAGGACACACTTATATGCCAGGGTGATACTATACGCCTGGTAGCATTGTCCCCTGGAGCGGAGCATTACGCATGGTCTCCTTATTATAATATTTCTGATTCTACCGGTTCGTTCTTGTCTGTTCATCCGGAATATACACTTATGTACAACCTGGTTATTTCATACCCTGATGGTTGTATTGTAGATACCGGCATTACTGTAAATGTAAGTAAGGTAAAAGCTGATGCAGGCCGTGACCGTATAATAGCAGATGGCTCTAAAACTGTGTTAGGTGGCCCGCTTACTACGATAGGCCCATTCTATACATATACATGGACGCCTGCGGAATATATATCTAACACTATTGTTCCGGACCCAACGGTCAATCCTCCTTTCGACTTCACCTACTACCTTGAAGTGGTAGAACTTAACGATACATTGAAATGCAGCAGCCGCGATACGGTAGTAGTACGTGTAGATTGCGGCGATATAGTATTGCCAAACGCATTTGTGCCAGGCAGTACAAATGCTGGCTCTAACAGGTTTGGCATTCTGAACAGAGAGATAATACAGCTTAAATTCCTGCGCGTATTTGATCGCTGGGGACAAGAGGTTTTCAACACTACAGATGCCGCTCAGTCATGGGATGGTAACGTGAGCGGAGACCCCGCGCCTGCTGGTGTATATGTATGGGAGGCTGATGGTTTCTGCCAGAATGGTAAACGGGTACACCGAACCGGCAATGTGACCTTGATACGATGAGCTAAGTAATAACTATATTTGGGTATAACTGTAAGCTAATGCCATCCTATTTGTTCCAGCTGGAATTGCCACCGATGACAGAAGAAATGCTAAGTGTTATACCAAAGCACAGAGAGCACATCAACTCACTTTTTGCTGATGGTAAGTTGCTTTCGTACAGCGTTTCCAGCAATAGTAATATGATATGGTGTGTGGTAGAATGTGATAATGAGCGTGCGGCAATGGATATGATATTGAAGCTGCCATTGTACCAATACTTTACTGATATAGCCTGCCATCCTTTGCTATTTCATAATACGCAGGCAGCAGCTTTACCCGGATTATCGCTTAACTGATTTATAAAAGAAGAAAGGCTGCCTTAGGCAGCCTTTCTTCTTTTATATTAATGCGTTTATATTAATGGAAGCGTGATGGTAAATGTGCTGCCCTTGCCCAGTGTGCTATCTACTTTTATCTTTCCGCCATGCGCCTCTACCATAGCTTTTACATAGCTAAGACCCAAGCCGAAGCCTTTTACATTATGAATATTGCCGGTATGCGCGCGATAGAATTTTTCAAAAATGCGTGATTGTGTTTCTTTACCCATGCCTATACCATTGT
>JAFDXS010000676.1 GCA_018267795.1 Bacteroidota bacterium
CCATTCTTCTCTTTGCGCAGCAATATCCGCCCTTTCCTGCTCTTTGGCAGTATAATCATTCACCATATCCGTGAGGGTGTTTACTATGGCATTCATGTTTGCCTGCGAAGCTTGCTGCTGCTGTTGCTTCAGTTGTTCGGCCATGGCGGTGTTGCCAGCCGCTACGGCATTAATTTGCGCCAGATTATTATACATGGCCTGCTGTATTGCGTCTCCGTTTGAATTGTTGGCAGCATTGTTGTAGTTATTTGCTTGCTGCTGGTACGCTTGGATTTGTGTATTCTTTGCAATTTTTTGTTGCTGCGTTTGTTTTACTATATCATTATCTAATTCGGAAAAACTTGCATCTAAACTTTGTTGTAATTTACTCAGGTCAGCCAGCTGTTGGTCTATTTTACCAGCATCTTCGGTTGTGTAGTTTTTTAATAATAATTGGTGCTTAGTATTAAATTGCGTTATCGTATTATTTAATGCAACAGTATATTTATTTCTTACACCAGCATCTCTAATGCTATTTAACTTCTGGGTGTATGTGTTTTTTTTTGCATTAAATTGTTGTTGCACATTTTGTATTTTTTGTTTGTTTTCCTGCGCTTTTTGCTGCTCATCTCTTAACCACTCATTATACTCCTTACCATTTATTGAAATTTTATTGATGCCTTTGTCCGCATCGTATTCAACGGAATAATGGAGATCCGCGACAGTGTAGTTAAAGGTTACCCTGATAACCCTGGTGATCGAAGCAAGAAAGTGATATTGCCCTGTATTTTTGCCACCAACAAATTGATATGGCGCAAGGTCGCCAAAAACGAATAATGCGGTACCTGTTTTACCATCGCATGTAATTCCCGCTGCTGTAATCCACACATCATGAATAGTAATACCTGGATCAATATTTTTAGCTCCTCCGTATAGAGTCGGTAACTTTCCATCAGGACCACAAGGTGCTTGTTCCCAGTATAGGCGCACACCAGCTGCTATATCGCCACCGGGATGCCCTTGTGTGGCTGTAACAAGACCACGCGGATCCCATGCTGTTATATTTTGCCATTTGATTGTAATGTCTCCAACTGTTCTGTCGGCGGTTTGCGCTTTAATTGCTGTATTAGAAATAAATAACAGTAAGATAACAATATACTTTCTCATATTGATCGTTTGGTTCAATCGTTTAACGCTAAAATGTTTCTGCGACCTTTCCAATTCCTACGTAAATTTATCTTCTTCTCAAATTTCCCGCAATCACCATTAATGGTTATTTTTTACCTTAACCTTTTATTTTAGCAGGTTTTTTCAACTTTAGTCAATATGAAACTCGAATTATTAAGCATCGAAGCTGCCAAGATATGGAAGCGTTTTTCCGACAGTGAGGAACAGGCAACTGACCTACTACAACTTGAGATTGATTTCTATAAAAAACTGCTTATTTTTTTTGAGATCGGCGAAAGCTGCTACTTCATCTTT
>JAFDXS010000677.1 GCA_018267795.1 Bacteroidota bacterium
AAGACCTGCTCAATGCCATTGTGTTCTCACTTACAAGTGTGGATCTTATTTCTCCTTTTAATAAAATCAGGGTTGCAGGCTACGCTTACTCCAAAGATCGCGGCTACGCTATGGAGCAGGAATTGATAAGTAATACCAATGGCTTGCTCAATAAAAAACTAGGTGATTATAAAGCAGACGAAGCACAGGGGAAAATACCTGCCTTTGTAATAAACGGAACTATCATTAACGATGGACGCAAACTTATGATGTGCCCGCAGCCCATCAGCTTTCTTACCAGGCCCGAATATAGCTTGCGCGATACTGTTGACCCTCCCATTGATGCAATTGATTTCTGCGAATTGTTTGCACGCCAAAATCCTTACGATCTGCGCATCACTTCTGCATTGCGCATGACTGCAACATTCCCTTTCATATTACCTGTAGTTAAATTGCCTTCACAGCCCACCATGAATATAATGGATGCAGGGCTAAGAGATAATTTCGGTACGGAAGTAGCAAGCCGTTATCTTTTTGCCATGCGCGACTGGATAAAGCAAAATGCGGGCAATGTAGTTTTCCTTGAGATAAGGGACACACGCGAGTCTGACCTGATGCCAGCCAAAGATGAGTACACGCTTAGCTCTATGCTATCAGATCCGCTGTTTGTAATACAGGAAAAATGGGAAACCTTCCAGTCATATTATCATGGATATCTAAAGGACTATGCCCCTTATTCGCTCGATGGCAATATGCATTTTGTAACACTGCAATATGTGCCCAGGGAAATGAAGAAAACTGCAGCGCTTAATTTTCACCTTACGCAAAGAGAAGAAGAAGACCTTTACCAGTCTGTCTATTACTCACAAAACCAGGTGGCAATAGATACCTTACTCAAGCTGCTTGGCAAGTAGTTCCCAGTTCGGTATTGCCGGTTCCCAGTTTACTTTTTTCAATTTGCCCATCAGGCTCCTGTTATGCAAAAAACTTATTTTCTCCTGCATTATTACGTGTACCTGTATCAGTGTACTGTACAGTACCAGCTCATCCCATTTTTTATTACTGAAGTATTCGAAGAATGAAGCCAATATCACGCGCATCTCTTTCACATTCCAGTAGTGCAATATGTAGGGCGATGCAGCACGCACGGTAGCGCTGCGCTGAAAGTACAATGAGAAAGCAAATTGCTCTACCACATGCTTGGGAAACTGCGGGTATACCATGTCTGTAAAGAACAGCACATCATCAAGCAGTGTATAATGCTGAGCGTTGAAGCCCAGCACGCCGGCGTTCCACATAGCACTGTCGTACAATGGTTTTCCGGGTAGTTGTATTGTCTTTTGCTCTCTCAGGTAAAAGGCAAGTTTTTTCAGTATAGGATTACCCTCTTCGCTCACTATGCCTTCCATCACATGCATGTACAGGTCGCCAGCATGTATGTCTTCCAGCATCATGTCCACACGCTTCAGGAAGACTATAT
>JAFDXS010000678.1 GCA_018267795.1 Bacteroidota bacterium
AAGAAATATTTACAGGGAATTAAAGGCTGCTATCGAAACACACTCATACGCACACTTTCTTAAAGAAGTTAATATAAGCCATTTCAAGGCTTTTAAAGTTAGTATATATCGTAAAAAGCACCAAATAAAAAAGCGCCTGTATGGCGCTTTTTTATTAAAATTATTAGTCCATTAACGCAATGGTAATGCACACTTATTTCTTGCTTCCTTCCGCAAAGTATTTGTGGAAATACGGTATTGTTTCTATGCCTTTGAAGTAGTTGGCTACATCATATTTCTCATTAGGCGAGTGTATATTGTCATTGTCCAGTCCAAAGCCTAGCAATACTGTTTTCAGCCCCAGCACGCTCTCAAACAGCGCCACTATAGGTATGCTTCCGCCGCCGCGTGTAGGTATCGGGTCTTTGCCAAAGGTAGTTTTTATCGCTTTTGCAGCAGCCTGGTAGGCCATAGAGTTAGTAGGCGTTACCACAGCCTCGCCACCGTGGTGTCTGCTTACTTTTACTGTTACGCTTTCAGGCGCTATACTTTCAAAATGCTTTTGGAACAGGTCGCTTATCGCTTCGCTTTTCTGGTTAGGTACCAGGCGCATAGATATTTTTGCAAATGCCTTGCTTGGCAGCACTGTTTTGGCGCCTTCGCCGGTGTAGCCCCCCCATATACCGTTCACATCCAGGGTAGGGCGCACACCTGTACGTTCCAGTGTGGTATAGCCTTTTTCGCCCCATATTTCTTTTATGCCTAGCTCTTTCTTGTATTCTTCCAGTTCAAACGGGGCAGAGTTTAGCGCTTTGCGTTCATCAGCACTTAGTTCATCTACATTGTCATAAAAGCCCGGTATGGTTATGTGATTATTCTCGTCATGCAGGCTTGCTATCATTTTAGCAAGTATGTTTATCGGGTTGGCCACAGCACCACCATATACGCCACTATGCAGGTCGCGGTTAGGGCCTGTCACTTCCACTTCCATATAGGCAAGGCCACGCAGCCCGCTTTCTATGCTTGGATGCTCCATGCTTATCATAGAGGTATCAGATACAAGTACTATGTCCGCCTTCAGCTTTTCTTTATTGTCTTCAAGGAATTTTCCCAGGTTGCTTGAGCCTACTTCTTCCTCACCTTCTATCATTATTTTCACATTGCAGGGCAGGGTATTGGTTTTGGCCATTACTTCCAGCGCCTTTATGTGCATAAACATCTGTCCTTTATCATCGCATGCACCACGGGCAAATATCTTACCGTCCTTTATCACGGGCTCAAACGGGCCGCTGTGCCACAGGTCTAGCGGATCGGCCGGCTGCACGTCATAGTGGCCATATACAAGCACTGTAGGTAGTGCCGGGTCTATTATTTTTTCGCCATATACTATCGGGTGACCGGCAGTAGGCATTATTTCAGCTTTATCAGCACCAGCTTTCAGCATGTTCTCTTTTACAGCTTCAGCGCAGCGTTTT
>JAFDXS010000679.1 GCA_018267795.1 Bacteroidota bacterium
CTGTGCTTAAGGCTACGAGCGTGTCCATATTAGCACTGTGATGCTTTGCCTGCTTCCATGCACCGGCAAAGAACTGCCTGCCGAAGATGAACACAACAGGTGTAGCAAGCAGCCACATGATGTAATTGGCATAAGGGACATTCATGGCGAACATGCCAATGATAACCAGGGGAATGGAAAGTACAATAGCAAGGATGGTTCTTGTGCGCAACTTGCGATAATCGTTTTCTTTCAGTTGCTCTAATTCGCTTTCCGAGGTATCATCAATTACAAGATCGTAGCCGATGGATTGGATGGTATGCTTGAAATCTATAGGTTTTGCTAAAGAAGGGTCATAGCTAACGGAAGCTGTGGCATTAGCATAGTTTACACTTGCCTCCTGCACACCTGCCTGAGCCTTCAGCATACTTTCCACACTTACGGCACAAGAGGCGCAGCTCATTCCTGTAACAGGAAATATTTGTTTTATTGTTTTGCCGAGTTGTTTACCGTCCTTCATGATACAAAGGTCGATAATGAGTTGTTGCCGGTTGTTATAGGGTTTTGTGAAAGGTTTATATAATTTTGGGAACTTTAGTTTTTGCCTACCTGATCAAGCGGTTTACGCTGAGATAAGCCAATTTTCTTAAAATGACTTGGGGGTAAGCCCGTATTCTTTTTGAACTGAGCAGAAAGATGCGCGACACTGCTATAGCCTAATTTGTCGGCTATTTCGCTTAGGCTAAGCTCATCATACACAAGTAGTTCCTTAACCTTTTCAATTTTTTGATCTATGATATAGTGCTCTATGGTAATGCCTTCTATTTCTGAGAACAATTTACTTAAGTAAGGATAATCATAATGCAACTCAGCAGCAATAATATCGCTAAAATTCTGGTTGCTTGGCTCGGCGTTATAATGGATACGGTCAATAACAACTGTCTTTATTTTTTCTATAAGCTTACTTTTGCGATCATCGATAAGCTCAAAGCCAAGAGCTGCGAGTGATTGTTTTATATTGTCTAACTGGGTTGCAGACAGCTCAGACTCAGTAATATCTACTTCACCCAGCTGAATAGATATTGGGTGCAGGCCATGTTCTTCAAGATTTACTTTTACTGCCGTTTTGCAGCGATCGCAAACCATGTTTTTTATATAGAGATGCATTTGTTTGTGATATAAATCACATCGAAGTTACAGATACCTGAATTGATAATTTAGCTTTCAAGATTTTTAAGGCATTTTTTCATGTCAATGCCTTTTTTCAATACCCCTTCAAACAAATCGCCCTTCTTTTCTATGCGGCTAAGGGTATTGTTGATGTTATAGTCTTTCGGATTTAGGCCCATTTTTACTTCTTTCCATTCAAGCGGAGTGCTTACCGGTGCTCCAGGCTTAGGGCGAAGACTATAGACAGATGCCAGGGTCTGGCCAATTCTGTTTTGCAGGTAATCTATATAAATATTGCTTTTG
>JAFDXS010000067.1 GCA_018267795.1 Bacteroidota bacterium
GTAGATACATTTATAGATAATCCTTCCATTATTTTATAGTCACCTACATATTGATTAAGTACAGTAGTGTCAAGCTTTATTGTAGGCTTCTCAAATTTTGATGCATATTTAGGTGCCTGGCCTGCAGTTTGCTTCATCACATAAGAGAATATACTTTGTGGTGCGCCGCTTTTACAATTCAATAATATCACTATTCCCAACTGCTGTTGTTTATCAAATGCCATAAGGCTTGAAAAGCCATAAGTATCTCCACGCATCATGTACACAGTGTCGCCATATTCTACAGCTTTAAACCAGCCTAGGCCCATAGCAAGCTCGGGGTTGCTGTACCATGTTTGCTGGCTTAGCTTCATAGCCTTGTCCAGTATTGAATGATCTACTCCCATTTCATACTTAATAAAGCTGAGCATGTCCTGCACATCAGATTTGATAATACCTGCAGGAGCAAGGCCAGTAAGCATCATGTATGGTACTCTTTCACCTTCTTCATAGCCCCTGGCCATTCTCGTATCATTTGTATCCATACCTGCTGATGTGTTATTCATGTGCAGTGGCTGGAAAACATTTTTCTTTATTAGTTTTTCATAGCTGCTATGGTTCATCGCAGTAAGTATATTACCCAGCAATGCAAAGCCATAGTTTGAATATTCGAAGCTGCCGTAATCGTTCAATTTGTCTGTCTTCTTTGCTAATGATAAAATGTATTTATTATCCACTACACAATAAGGACAGGTAGAATCGAGCTGCGTGATCTCTGCCATCGAAGCAGAATCATGCAATGTTGGCAAGCCCGATGTGTGCGTTGCTAAATCTACCAGGCGCACTTTATTGCTTATATTCTTGTTTACGTCTATATACTTATCTATATAGTTATCAGCGTTCGCTCTCCCATGTTCTATTTCATTAGCCAGCAATAGCGCAGTAAACACTTTAGTGTTAGAGCCTATTTCAAAAAGTGTGGCATTATCTACTTTCTTTTGCTTATCCTTAGCCGTGTGGCCATAAGTATAATAATGAGTTTCACCTTTATAATAAATACCTACAACTCCACCTACAATATTAGTATCATGCACCAGGCCCCTGCGGCCATGCAATATTGAATCAGCTATATTGTTTATGTTTTGTGCATTCAACACAGAAGTTATCGCAAGGCAAAAAAGCAATGTGCAGATGAGCTTTTTCATAAAATAATTTTAGTAATGAAGAATGGTTATGATACAAAGCAACTCAATAGGCGCAGGTCTTTATAATTAATTAGACCAAAGCAATGTCTTTTTCGACTAAACAGCTTTTGTCTAATTTTTCTGCTATTTTGTCTATTATATTTCTTTAAGCGATCAATTACAGCGTATTTGCAGCAGATATTATGAAGAAAGCACTCCAGTTATTATATCGCTTTTTAACAGGCCGTCTGTTTCGCAACATACTGTTCTGGTTTGCGTTTTTCAACCTGCAGTATAATAACATTCAAGAGAACAAGGTTTATGATAACAAATTGTATTGGCTATTTGCGGTTATTACTAATTCATTAGCTATTATCTATACTTACACCAACAACCTTTACCTGGTTCCTCGTTTTTTAGTTAAAAAGCGGTATGGCAATTATTTTGTCCGGGCAATACCATTGGTCATTGTATTCTCTATTGTATATACAATGATATTGAAAGTTATCCTAGAGCATTTTCCACTTGTAAAAATTTACCAGATCAGCCCCATAACATCGCCTGTTAGTAATAGATGGACAACATCCGATTTTATCAATGAAGCAGGCTGGTATGCTGTAGGCTGGTCTGTGTGGCTGCTGTTACTTACCGGCGCATGGTACATGAACTATTTTCAAAAAACACAGAAAGATTCAGTTAAGGCCTTACGCGATGCTGAGCTGATGGTATTGGAAGCTAAAAAACAGCAACAGCTTACCGAACTAAATTTTTTGAAAGCACAGCTCAATCCGCATTTTCTCTTTAATACGCTCAACAATCTATATGCTCTATCCCTAAAGAAATCAGACGATGCGCCTGATGCTATCTTACAGTTGTCATCTATACTCCGCTATCTGCTATATGAGTCTAACGTCGAAACAATAGCTTTTGAAAAAGAAAAGGAAATAATGGAAGCGTATATAGACCTGGAACTGCTGCGCCTAACCGACAAAAACAACCTGAGCTTTATAATAAGTACAGACAAACAATGCAGCATACCGCCGCTGCTATGGCTTCCTATACTGGAGAATGTTTTCAAGCATGGCACCCGTATCATATCAGAAAGCCACGCTGTAGATTATCGCTTTATTATTGAAAACAACAAGCTGCTTATTTATTCAAAAAACAATTGTAAATTCCTGAATACGAAAGAAGACAAGGAAGGAGGCATAGGACTTACCAACCTCAGGAAGCGACTTGATTTACTGTATCCCGGCAAGCACAGCATTAGTACCGTTACCGAAGACAACTATTATATCATTGAAGTAAACATAGACCTCTCTTAGCATGAAACCGATACAGGTATTAATAGTAGATGATGAGCCGCTGGCGCGTGATATTCTGGAAACATACTTACTGAAAACACCCGACGTGCAGCTGGCAGGTAGCTGTAAGAATGCCCTGGAAGCCTTTAGCTTCTTAAGCAAGCAGCAGGTGGATATAATGCTGCTGGACATAAACATGCCTGAAATAAGTGGTATGGATTTTCTTAAGACATTGAAAAAACCTCCCGGTATTATATTCACCACTGCTTATTCTGAGTATGCAGTTGAGAGTTATGAACTGAATGCGCTCGATTACCTGCTGAAGCCTATTTCTTTTGAACGTTTTTTAAAAGCTATTAATAAGGCCATAGAAATAACCAGGCACAAAGGTGCTGCTGTTACTCAAACAGAAAATGTGGCAAACCCCGTTAGCACCAAAGACAATATTCTATTTGTAAAGTCTGACGGCAAGCTGGTGAAAATAGATCTCGCGCAACTATGGTTTGTAGAAGGTTTAAAAGACTATGTGCGCCTCTGGACAGATACGGGTAAAGTAATAGTGCACAGCACTATGAAGAATTTTGAGGAGCAGCTATCTGTGCTTTCAAATTTTGTGCGGGTGAGCAAGTCTTACATCATCAACATGCAGTATGTAAGCGAAGTAGATGGCAATATCATTCGCATAAAGGACCAGATGATAAACATAGGCAATACTTACAAAGAACAGATATATGAGCTGTTCAACAAATACAAAATGTCTTAGTCTTTATTTACAGAAGATGCCGCTTCCTTTGTAGCCTGTGCCAGTTCGCGTATCAGCATTGGGTCGCGCTCTATAGCATTGCCCACCACTACTACATTTGCACCTGCTTTGCAGTTGGCAAATACTTTTTCTGGAGTTTGTATGCCCCCGCCAGTAAACAGTGGAAGCGAAATATGTGAGCTCACCTTGTGTATCATCTCTTCAGATATAGGAGTACGTGCGCCACTGCCGGCATCCATGTATATAATATGCTTACCCTGCATCTCACCTGCCCATGCGGTACATAAGGCTATATCAGCTTTATTGGCAGGTATGGGTGCAGAGTTGCTCATGTACGATACTGTAGTAGCCGTGCCACCATCTATGATCATATATCCGGTAGAGATCACCTCCAGGCCGCTGGCCTTCACCATAGGGGCAGAAGCGACGTGCTGCCCAATAAGCAGCTCAGGATTACGCCCTGATATGAGTGAAAGGTATAGAAGCGCATCAGCATAAGGGGTTACCTGTGCCGGGCTGCCCGGGAAAAGAATGACAGGTATATCACTTTCTGCCTTGAAGCGCTGTATGCATACCTCCAATTGGTGCGCCATTAGCAGGCTGCCGCCCATTAGCAGGTAGTCTACACCGGCATCATTGCATAGCTCAGCCAGGTATTGCATTTCTGCGGGCGATACTTTATCAGGATCTACCAATACAGCAAAGCCGCTTTTGCCTTGCTTTTTCAGCTGGCTGAGACCCTTATAAACTTTACCTGTACTCATGCTGCAAAAATGAGAAATAAATGGGGTTTAGCTGCAAAAAATTTACTGCGGCTTCTTCTCCAGCAGGTCGCGTATCTCTGTGAGTAATTTTTCTGTGGGCGTAGGCGCAGCAGGAACTGTTGGGGCTGCAGCTTCTTTCCTCTTCAGCCTTTCAATACCTTTTACAATAAGAAATATACAGAAAGCTATGATTGTGAAGTCCACTACAGTTTGTATAAAATCGCCATAAGCAAACACATTAGCTCCATCAGTCTTGGCTTCGGTCAATGATTTATAATCTGAACTCCCCGATTTTCCGGACTTCAGCACATAGAAAATATCGTTGAATTTTTTGCCTGATGGCGTCACAAAACCGATAATTGGCATTAGCAGGTCATCTACCACTGCTGTAACGATTTTGCCAAAAGCAGCACCAATGATAACACCCACTGCCAGATCTACTACATTTCCCTTTAGCGCGAACGATTTAAAATCTTTAAGAAATGCCATATTTAATTATTTTGGTTAATGTATATTACTTTGATAAACAACCCATACACCTGTTAATCCTGTCATCTCTTTATCTTATCCTATAATAAATATACTGCTTTTTTGCTTTATCCTATTTCACTTGAGAAATAAAAAAAAGTACATAGGAAACGTTTTTTATGAAAAATGTTTCCGTAGTTTTGCTCCGAATTATTATGGAACCATTAAATAAAATATTAACCTCTGCGGTCGAGTTGTTTCGCCAGTATGGAATGAAGGCGATAACGATGGACGATATTGCCCGTCGTGCAGGCATATCTAAAAAAACGCTCTACCAGCATTTTGCTAATAAGAATGAAGTAGTGACCGAATCAGTGCAATGGTATAAAGAACACATGTGCGAAGTATGCGATGCACAAATGGCCGAAAGCGAAAATGCCATAGAAGCCATGGTGAAGATGCTTGCCTTTATGGATAATATGAATAAGCAGATGAACCCTATGCTATTGTTTGAACTGCAGCGCTATTTTCCTGAGGCCTACAAAACATTCCGCGAGCAACTGGAGCTAAGAGATGTAGGTATGATACGCGACAATATACAGCAAGGCATAGAAGAAGGACTATACCGCCCTGAAGTGAACGCTGACCTTATGGCCCGTTTCAGGCTCGAGAGCTCGCTGATGATACTGCAGCCAAACCTGCTGGTGAACGACCGCAATAGTCTTATATCCGTAGCGCTGGAAATAGGCGAGCATTTCATGTACGGCATCATGACACAAAAAGGAGTAAAACTTTATCATAAATACAAAGACAAACACATAAAGCAAGAAGTAAAATCATGAGAACATCCCTGATATTTTTATCACTCACCGCTCTTATTGCTTCATCATACACAGTAAAGGCCCAGGACACAACCTACCTGAGCCTCGATGATTGTATGAAGTATGCCATGAAGCACAACTATACTGCAAGGAACTCACATCTTGATGTATTAATACAGGAAGCCCAGGTAAAAGAAACGCTTGCAGCAGCCTACCCGCACATTAATGGTAAGGCAGAATTTGATGATTATGTAAACCCACCAGTGTTGCTTGTTCCGGCAAATGCATTTAGCTCATTTGGCGGCGGCGGTGGTGGTGCAATTAATAAGGATAGCACAATCGCTTTATCATTCACGCCAAAGTATTCTGCGTCTGCAACACTTACCGGGTCACAAACAATATTTGACGGCAGTGTACTTGTTGCATTGAAAGCCAGGAAGTCAGTATTAGAGCTGGCAAGACAAAATGCCGAAGTAAGCAATGAAACAATTCGCTACAATGTATTCAAGGCATATAATTCATTAGTGATTGCTTACCGCCAGTATGACATTACAAAAACATCTCTTGCCTATGCAAGAAGCATAGAACATGACCTGATTGTTACACAACAAGCTGGCTTTGCAGAAAAAATTGATGTTGAGCGTACCAGTGTACAAGTTAATAATCTGGCTACGGATAGTATAAGAATAGAAAACCTCCTTGCAGTATCCGAGCAGGCATTGAAATATCAAATGGGCATGGACATTAATACACCCATTGTATTAACTGATACGAATGTAGCTGAACACAGGCAAGAAACAATGTCTTTACTGGAAGAAGAGAGTGATTACAACCGCATTCCTGAGTTTAGGCTTTCCGAAGCAGCATTAAAAGTAAATGAATACAACGTACAGCGATATAAATTAGCTGCTTTGCCTTCATTAAATGCTATCGCCAGTACCGGATACAACTATGCTACTGATAATTTTACCGATCTGTTTCACAAACAATACATATTTAGTACCCTCGTAGGTTTGCAACTGAATGTGCCGATTTTTAATGGTATGCTTCGTGTTAATCAACTAAGAGAAGCAAAACTCAATGTTGAGAAATCAAAAAACAATATTGAATTCGCCAAACAGAGCATAGATTTCCAATCTGCCCAGTCGCGCACCACGCTTAAGAATGCGATACTGCAGGTACAAAGCCAGCGTAGAAATCTCGAGCTTGCAAACGATGTGCTTGACCTGTCTCAAAAGAAATATAAAGCAGGTGTAGGCAGCAATATGGAAGTGACAACAGCTCAAACCGATCAATTACGTGCACAAACTAATTACTTCAATGCATTGCTTGATCTTATTAATGCAGAAGCTGATCTTAAAAAAGCATTAGGACTTTTAAAATAAATTTAACCATCACCAATACACTATATAAATTATAAAGAATGAAACGCACTGTTTATTTATTCATAGCTACTTTGGTTCTTGCATCTTGCGGCAGCGGTAAAAAAGCTGACAAAAATGATGCAGAACTTGCGAAACTTAAGAAGGAACGCTCGGCGCTGGACGAGAAAATACAGCAACTTGAATCTAAGAGTGCAGATACTACCAGGAAGGCAACACCTGTATCTGTAATGGCGGTACAACAAACAGATTTCAAGTCTTACATCAATGTACAATCATCCATATCAGGTGATGAAAACGTTACCGCCACACCACAGGCACCGGGTATAATAAAGAACATACTGGTACGTGTTGGCCAAAAAGTAAGCAAAGGACAAACGCTTGCCACGCTTGATGCATCTGTTGCAGAACAACAGATAAAAGCTATTGAGCCCCAATTGATACTGCAAAAGAGCCTTTACGAAAAACAACAAAAATTATGGTCTCAGAATATAGGGACAGAAGTGCAGCTGCTTAGCGCTAAAGCCCAATACGAAGCTACCCAGAAACAGAAAGCTGCCTTAGTAGCACAGCGCGATATGTACACTATTAAATCACCTATCAGTGGCACTGTAGATGCGGTAAGCATTAAAGAAGGCGATGCAACAGCACCAGGAAGCCCTACAGGTATAAGAGTAGTAAGCTATGATAAGCTTAAGGCAGAAGCTAACCTTGGTGAAAACTACCTGGGCAAAGTACATACTGGCGACAATGTAACATTAGTATTTCCTGACCTGAATGATTCTATAAAAACGTCACTTACTTATGTATCTCAGGCTGTTGATCCTATTTCACGTGCATTCCTGGTACAAATACGTCTTGGCAATAACAAAAAACTGCACCCTAACATGTCCTGCATTATGAAGATTGCTAACTACGAACGTGACAATGTAATTGTTATACCAGTTGCGGTTATTCAGAAAACAGCAAAAGGTAACATGGTGTACGTAGCAGATGGTAATAAAGCTAAAGCAGTCCCTGTACAGGTAGGCCAAAACTCTAATGGTCTGGTGGAAGTACTTGGCGGCTTGAAACAAGGCGACAAAGTAGTAACGGCAGGGTTTGAAGACCTGGATGACGGCGCACCTATTACTATACTATAGGTCCAGTTAAAGATGCACAGACAACATAATATTCAATGTATGCCCGGCATACACAATAATAAAACACACTCATGAAAGACGTATTTAAAGAGTTTAAACCGTCGAGCTGGTCGATTGATAATCGTACGGCCATATATATAATCACTATTCTCGTTACACTGGCGGGCCTGATGGCTTATCTCAACCTACCTAAGGAACAGTTCCCGGAAATTAAGATACCGCAGATCATTGTGCAAACAGTGTATCCGGGTACCTCTCCTGAGAATATGGAAAACCTGGTAACAAAACAGATTGAAAAACAGGTAAAGAACCTTACAGGTATAAAGAAGGTTACCAGTAATTCATTCCAGGATTATTCTGTAGTAATAGTAGAATTTAATACCAATGTAAAGATCGACAAGGCAAAACAGGATGTAAAAGACGCGGTAGACAAGGCGAAGACCGACCTACCCAAAAACCTGCCTAATCAGCCGGAGGTAAAAGATATTGACCTGTCTGAACTGCCCATCCTTTATGTAAACATATCGGGCAACTATGATCTTAACCGTCTGAAAAAATATGCCGACCATATTAAGGACAATATAGAAGCGCTGAAGGAAATAAAGCGCGTGGACTTGGTAGGTGCACTTGACCGCGAGATACAGATAAACGTGGACCTGTATAAAATGCAGGCTGCCGGGCTTACTTTCAGCGATATAGAAAATACAGTAGCCGGTGAAAACGTTTCTGCCACTGCCGGCCAGATAGCTATTGGCAATCAAAAACGAATCTTAAGTATAAAAGATGAGTTTAAAACGGCTGACCAGATAGGCAATGTGGTAGTAAAAAACCAGCAGGGCAAAGCAATATACCTGCGCGATATTGCAAATGTGGTAGATTCCT
>JAFDXS010000680.1 GCA_018267795.1 Bacteroidota bacterium
TGCGAAATCTGAGATTTTGCAGATAGATATAATTCCTGACAAGACTTAATTCTTTGTCTAAAGGAATAACATTGAATTGCAGGTTTTCAATATTCTGCCTTATAAGCCTGCTCAATAATGCAAGATATTGATTAGCATTTTCAGCATCGCCCTGTGCAACTAAATTCTGAATATTGTTGATAGAATTGAAAATAAAATGAGGATTTAACAATGCATTTATGGCTTTATTTTCCAATTGCATATATTCAAGTTCATGCGCAAACTGTCTTGATTTTTTCTTATTATATGCTCTTATCGCAATCAACAATAGTAGTACTAAACCTAATACTTCAAGCGTGATACCCCACCAGGAAAAATAAAAAGGAGGCAACAATCTTGCCGTTACAAATTGTGATTTTGAAATAGCGCCACCTTCATTAGCTGCACGTATTTCTATATGGTTATTTCCATAGCTGTTAAGTCTAACCGTTAATATGTTACCATCTGCGCGAAGCCATGAACTAGTATCATGATTGATGATGCGATATTCGTAATAGCCAGGGTCGCCGGTGAATGAGAGCATATCCAAATCAATCTGGACATCGTAGGCGGAACTATGCCCTAAAGTAATATTTACAGTATGAAATATTTTACCGTCAGCCGCTATTCTTTGAATGTAAAATACGGGAGCACTGACGTGCTTATTTAGAAGGGAACAATGAATGATAAATAATTTGCCTCCTACATTGCAAATAACACTATCATAATATGGATAGATATCAAACAAGTTGTTTGCATGAAAAGGATATTCAATCTTAACAGGATGGGTTGCGTTTAGATTGCCTTTGAAACTGTCGAGAATATAAAAACCTTTATTAGTATTGATAAGCATTCTGTTATCTGCCATTCTTTCGAAAGAATAGTAAATGATGTCTTTTTGCGAATAAATGCTTTTCCGGAAATATGGCCTTTTGTAAACAAATACACATTTATCGTTTGTCGTTATCAGTATATAATTATTATATAAAGAAAGGCTAACTGGCAGCCCATCTCGAAAGGAATCAATCTTAACGAGCTTATTACTATCTATGCGGTAAACATATAAGGCAGATTTATTAATAACATATATAGCACGATCAGTAGAATCAAAACGACATTGGACGATCCTATCTTTGAATAAGACAGAGTCGATTTTACTATATTTGCCATTGGCTATAGATACCCTATAAAATTGATTGAAACTACACAGTGCCAGTTTGTCTGTACCATAACCATAAACGTATTTCAAACCATGAGTATGGTCAACTTTATTAGTTACTTTATTACGTATCGAGAATGAGTTACCATCTGTATAAAACAACCAGGCAGTAGTACTATATAGAGGTGTATACTTATTTTTCAAAAAAGCAATGTTATTGAATTGCCCATTTGATAATTTAAAAAGTCTGTTATTAGCGATGTAAAATAATT
>JAFDXS010000681.1 GCA_018267795.1 Bacteroidota bacterium
AAAAACCAGGATAACCCCTATATAATAGAAGACCAGTTGGTAGCAACCCTGAATGGTAAACAGTTTTCAATACCCTTTACTGCCTATGGTCAGGATGCCTACTACATAGTGGATAGCGAATTTACAGTTACTAATCCTAATCCTAAATGGGGTGCAAGCAGGCCGTATGTAGTTATGGGCACTTGTATTATAGACTCCGGGGTAACACTTACGCTGCAGCCTAAGTGCCGGGTATATATGCATGCCAATGCAAGGATATATATAGCAGGCTCCTTACAATCAAACCCTGCTTCTGCCGCTGCCGATGATACTGTAGTATTCCAGGGAGATAGGCTTGATCGGTTTTATTTTGGAAATGTGGGATTACCGGGGGAGTGGGGCGGACTATATTTTGCGCCTGGTACTACAAACAATATTTTAAGAAATACTGTACTTGAAAATTGCGGTGCTAGCACCACTGTTAATACAACATCAGGCCCTGCAACGTTTCTTGATGCTGCGATACAGACAAATCCCGGCACAAAGCTTACCATGGACAAATGTATTGTACGCAATTCATTGGGTTACGGTTTGATAAGCTTTGGATCTACGGTAACTGCTACCAATTGCCTGATTGCGATAACAGGTGCTGAAGCCCTTGCATTAGTTCAGGGGGGTAATTACAATATTACTAACTGCACTTTTGCGGATTATAGTACTACTTATGTAAAGCATGATCAAAACAGTACTGCAGCAATCCTCAATTATTTCGATACCAGCCAGACGGGCTATATCAGTGGCGCTATGAATGCTGTGATAACCAACTGTATTTTCTGGGGCAGCCTTGATAGTGAAATGTTTTGCAATGCACGCGATGTAGCTACTGTGCCTTATAACGTGACGTTTAACAACTGCATTATAAAAGGCAGTCAAAAAACTATACAAAGCTTTACAACTACTACTGCCTGCCTGTTTAACCAGGACCCACTATTTGTGAATACGGATAAATGGGACTTTCATCTTAGTTCAGGCTCACCTGCAAAAGGTGCAGCTACAGCTACCGGACCAATGGATGACCTTGAGTGGAAACCACGGGCGGGGCATAATGATATCGGTTGCTACATAGTGCCTTAAGGCTCTACGCGGGCCGCCATCATCTTTCTTGCAAAGTGTATGCGGCTTTTTACCGTACCTAAGGGCTCTTCCAGCATTTCGGCTATTTCCTGGTATTTATAACCTGTAAAGTGCAGCTCAAATGAGGTACGCAGCACTTGCGGCAACTCATTCATCACCTTCTTTATTTCTGCCACTCTTATATTGCTGATACCATCATTGTAAGCAGTCGCTTTGAGGGAGTAGTTGTATAGCTCACCTGCGCTTTGTTCGGTCTTTACAAATTTCTTGCTGCGCCTGTAGTTGTTGATAAAAATGTTGCGCATGATAGTGTAGAGCCATGCCTTGAGGTTAGT
>JAFDXS010000682.1 GCA_018267795.1 Bacteroidota bacterium
GTAATTCTCCTCCTGTTTTTAGGAGGAGTACCCGCAGGGGGAGGTGGTAGATTTACTATAGCCTATTCGGCCTGCTCCTGGTCGAATCAAAAGAAATATTTCACTCTCTACCTTCTCTTATTAACTTTACCACACACAACACCATAATGTCTACCGTTACCGAATCACAAATTGAATACGGATTTATTGGGAAATTAACCGACCTCAAGTATGCCTATCGTGATGATATACATGATAGAAGGTCCTTAGAGCACAATTTTCGCAAAAAGTTCGAGGCCCTGAACCGTGTTAATTTAACCGATGCCGAATTTGCCCGCCTTCGGGATGAGATCATCAACCCCGATGTATTTGCTGCTTCCAAGACTTTACGCCAGCGCAATACATTTATGCGCGAAGACGGCACTCCTTTGCATTACACACTGGTCAATATCAAGGACTGGTGCAAAAATGACTTTGAAGTAGTAAGCCAATTGCGGATGAATACTGAAAACAGTAATCATCGCTATGACGTTATTTTATTGATCAACGGCATTCCTGTTGTTCAGATCGAGCTAAAAACTTTAGAAATAAGCCCTCGCCGGGCCATGCAGCAAATTGTCGATTATAAAAATGATCCGGGCAATGGTTATACCAATTCCCTACTTTGCTTCATGCAGTTGTTCATAGTGAGCAATCGGGCTAACACTTATTACTTTGCTAATAATCGCAATCAGCATTTTAGTTTTAATGCTGCCGAACAATTTCTACCGGTATATCAGTGGGCAAGTGAGGATAATAAGAAGATTACGCACCTCAATGATTTTACTGAAAAGTTTCTGGCCAAGTGCACGCTTGGCGAAATGGTAAGCCGCTACATGGTATTGGTGGAAAGTGAGCAAAAGCTAATGGTGATGCGTCCTTACCAGATATATGCGGTTAAAGCTATTGTTGACTGTATTCATCAGCACAGGGGCAATGGCTATATCTGGCATACTACGGGTAGCGGTAAAACGCTCACGTCTTTTAAGGCCTCTACCTTGCTGAAGGACAATCCCGACATTGAAAAATGTTTATTCGTTGTTGATCGCAAAGACCTAGACAGGCAGACCCGCGAGGAGTTCAACAGGTTTCAGGAGGGTTGTGTAGAAGAAAATACCAATACAGAAACGCTCGTGCGTCGTATGCTGTCGGAAGACTATGCAGATAAGGTCATCGTTACTACCATTCAAAAGCTGGGCCTTGCTTTAGATCCTGACCATCGCAAAAATTATAAAGAGCGGCTTGAACCGTTGAGCCAAAAACGCCTGGTATTCATTTTTGATGAGTGCCACCGTTCCCAGTTTGGTGAAAACCATAAAGCCATTAAGGAGTTCTTTCCCAATGCACAGCTATTTGGCTTCACGGGTACGCCCATCTTCGATCAGAATGCAGCATATACAAAAATTGACGGGCAGCAGGCTACTTATCA
>JAFDXS010000683.1 GCA_018267795.1 Bacteroidota bacterium
CAGGTATCATTACAAAGCCGCCCTTTATTATGCCCAGGTAGCTTAGCCATAGCCCCTTGTGCAGGCCACACATTACAAATACCGTATCACCTTGTTGCACACCGCCCTTGCGCAGGTAGTTCAGCAACTGGTTACTTTGCCGTAAGGCATTTTTATAGCTTAGCTTACTTAAAGACCTGTCTTCTGCCAATAGCTCCAGCATAGTATGGTCTGGCGCATTCTTTACATGTACCGCCTCAAATACATCTCTTACCCAATTAAATTTTTCTGGTATTGAATAATCGAGTGATTGTAATTGCTCATACTGTCTGCTTGTTATGGCATTGGTAATTGCTGTAAATAATTCGGGGAATGTTTGTGTGGTCATTTTTATGAAAAATAAATGATAGTAAAAGTTACGAAAAAGAATTATCTAACTACCGGCTGCTTTTTAAAAACGCAATGTTGAACATTAGCGATTCTATTTATCTTTACGGCTATTAATATTATACCTTTTTAATACACCTTATGGGAAAAATATGCGCCAATTGCGGTACAAACAATCCGGAAAACTATAAATACTGCTCATCATGCGGGCATGAACTGCCGAAAACTGAAACGGCAGAAGCAGGGCAAGCTATGCACGTCGCTATGCCTTATATTCCTAAAAAGAAAAGCAATGGCAAACTTATATTGTTCATTTTAGGAGCTGTTTTGTTTTACACTATTATAGCTTTTGCAATAAAAAGTGTTTCTCATTCATCTTTCTTTTTCAATAAGGTAATGGTAAAGATGGCAGATGCTATTAATAAAAGCTGCCCGCAAATGATAGATAATGGAATAAGGCTGGATAATGTGCAGGTTCAACCCGGCAATACTTTTCAATACAGCTACACCCTGACTGAAGTGGGCGATGCGCCTATGGATACAAACCAGATAAAGGCATTAGCAGAGCCAAAAATGATAGAAGCTGTGAAGACAAACCCGGAAATGAAGATGCTGCGCGACCATAAAACAACCTTGAACTATTGTTATCACCGTAATAACGGACAATACTTATTCACAGTTCGGGTAACTGCTGATCAGTATGAATAACAAGGTGCTATTTATAGCATTGATTAAGTTATTTTTGCTTTGAAATTCATGCAATAGATGGAACAACAATTTTCTACCGATAAAGCACCAAAACCAGTAGGCCTTTACCCGCATGCACGCCGTGCAGGCAATTTACTTTTTCTTTCCGGCGTAGGCCCGCGTAAGGCAGGCACTGACGAAATACCGGGCCTGGAGGTAGATAAGCATGGCAATCACAAGGCATTCGATTTTGAAGCCCAGTGCAGGAGCGTATTTGACAATGTGCGTGTAATACTGGAAGAAAGTGGCAGTAGCTGGGACAAGCTGATAGATGTAACTGTTTTCCTGGTAGACATGAAGCGCGATTTCCATACCTACAACAGGGTATATGC
>JAFDXS010000684.1 GCA_018267795.1 Bacteroidota bacterium
GGTAAATACTAGGGTAAAATAAAACTCAATTTTAGGCTTCCCCAATGCATTATATAAGGTTGTAGTAGGATAGCTCACACTTCTTACCAGGGAAAATATACACAATATCTGCAATGGCAATACAGCATCATCCCATTTAGTACCATATAGTGATGTAATAATAACCGGGGCAAATACTATGAGGACAAAATATACAGGTGTCATGAACAAAGAAATCAATCTTGTTACATATACATACTGTTTGCGCAATACTGTTTGCTGTGAGTTATATTTAGAGAAAACCGGCAAACTTACATCTTCCAGTATCGGCATTAGATTTTGGTTGAACAGGTTAGACAAGTTACCTGATATATTATAAACACCTACTGCAGTGATGCCTAATGTTTTTCCCATTATAAGGCTGTCCCCATCCATCGATATCCGTGTAAGCAACTTACTGCCTACCAGGTAGCGTATGTACTTTAATATCTCTTTCCAGTAAAATGTGCCCAGGTTGGGCTTTATGCGCGGCTTTACTTTTATAAAAAGATAAATACCAATGATAGTTTGGAATATTGCATAAGGTATAGCCAGACTATATACTCCCAGCCCTATTATTGCCAGGGCCAATTGAGACATTTGTGATAATGTTCCGGTTATGGTCTGTATTATGATGATTGGCTTATAATCTAACCTTGTCTTAAGTATAGCAGTAGGTATTATCTCAAATATTTTGCCTATAAGTCCTATAGCAAGTATATAGATCAGATACTTAATCGTAATACTATTATAGTAGGTAGCCCAAAAGGGTGCGAGCAATACTATTATCGCGCCTATTAAAATTATTAAAAACAGGTTGAGCCAAAAGGCACTATTTATTATTTCTTCACCGCCTGCCTTCTTCTTGTACACAAGAAAATCTCCAATGCTGCTGGGGCCTAAGTTATCTATTATTAGTATCAATGACCATGATATAGACATTAACCCGAAATCGGCTTTATTTAAAATTCTTGCCAGGTAGGATATTACAAAAAGATTAAGCACCCCTGCCCATATCTTTCTCATAGTGAGCAGCGCACTTGCCTTACCTGTTATCCTTGCTATATCCATCTATGGTAATTAGCCACTATAAATTCAGGAGTGCTTTAAATTTTACCGTCAATACTTCAGGGCTAAAATTCCGGTTATAAAATCTATAGGCATTTTCCTGTATCGCTTCTTTTATCTCGGTATGCGTAATAGCAAATTCAATTTTCTCTTTTAGCTCTTTTGCATTTTTAAATTCAAAGAGTAAACCATTCTCTTTGTCAACAATTATTTCTCGTGTACCGGTTACATTACTGCAAATGTTTATTACTCCTTTGCTCATGCATTCTATTACAGCAATAGGTTGCCCCTCATACGCCGATGGCAAAACATTAATATCAAATGCATTGAGCCAGTAATCAGGGTTTGTAACCTTAC
>JAFDXS010000685.1 GCA_018267795.1 Bacteroidota bacterium
CATAACCCGCGCGCCCTTACCGGCAAAGTGAGTGGAATGCGAATACACCTGCACATAGAAAATCTCACCGCTCTTCTTCATGTGCCTGCGGCGGCTACTATCGTAGAAGCTATTGAGCTCCGGCATTTTGACTACCTCTACCAGAGTAGATACATCTTCTCTCGGGCGGATATCCTGTGTGGTCATGCGAAGGAACTCTTCGCTGGAGTAACCATAATAGCTGATAGCTGCCGCATTTACCGCCAGGAATTTATACGACGTGCTATCGTATATCCACATAGGTATGGGACTTTCCTCAAACAGACGTCTATAGTCTGCCTGGGCACTATCGTAAAATAATTTCTTTCTCAAGGCTTAGTGTTATAGAACACTCTCTATCCCCTTTAAATTTCGCCGAAAATACATTAACAACGAAAGACTTAGAGGTCATTAACAAGCCGTTAAGAAATTGATAATAAGCACACTACCTAGAAAGGGTAATTTTTTTGACGGTGAGTGTGTTGTTCACTAAGATGCGGAGCATGTAAATACCAACGGGATAATTACTTAAATCGAGCTGATATCTGGCTGGCGCCGACTGTTGTGCCTCTTTGCTGAAAATCCTTGCCCCTACTGCGTTGTACACCTCAATATGCACTTGAGCTGCACTCTGCTGATTGATAGCTGCATACAAAATATCGTGTACAGGATTTGGGTAAATATCTATACCTGAAGTGGTATTGGGAACGGGTATGATAGCGGTAGCACAAGCTGTAGTACCACTTAAAGCACTAATACCTGAGCCCGTGGGGTCAAGCACACTTTTAAGCGGAGTGCTTCCGGATGCGGTGTAGTTCCAGTCGTATGCGAGCTTGCTGTAAACGGCATAATCTGATATTTCCTGGCCGCTGCTATTGGGAGTAGTGCAGGAAGGCGTGTTGGTAACACCGCCAGATAAGATGCCAATTTCATTACCACTAGCGTTAAACAAGGCTGCGCCCGAAGAGCCCTCTTCCGTACCACCGGTAAGCCACTCAAGCGACCAGTGGGTATTAGTACCACCACCGTTGAAATTGCCGGCAGGATCGATAACAGATGTGGTAGAAACCTTTTTTACGTCGCCACCAGGATGATGGAAACTGATAAATGTGCCTGTTAATGGCACTGAAGCATTTGAGCGATCCCAGCCAGCGAGATACGCATTATAAGACTTAGGCGGTTGGGAACTGAGCTGCACGATGAGATAATCTGCAGCAATTTTATTGCTGGCACTGTCGTAAGATGCGCGGGCTTTGAAAGTGGCGCCTGTGATACTTTGGGATGAACCAGGCTGTGCCCCGCTGTAACTGCAAGTAGGTGTTTGATAGTTAAAATAAAATATCCAGTTTGAGAACGTAGAATTACTTGTCTGGTTAGTAGGTTCTACGTGAGTGGCTGTGAGGACCAATGGTGCGCAATCTCCA
>JAFDXS010000686.1 GCA_018267795.1 Bacteroidota bacterium
GAAAAGCCACATAAGCACTCCACTCAGCAGCATTGCTGCAATAATAATGAGCGATCTATAAATGCCGGGCACTGTGGTAATGACGTTGAAAAGTGCGAAGCAGTATATACCCAATGGCAGCATATACATAATGCACAAACCTGCAATATTTAAAGGAATCTTGAATGGGCGGTGTGCATCAGGCTCTTTGCGGCGCAGCATGAGCAGACTGATAAACTCCAACATTATACCCACAAAATAAACGGTGATATCTATAATAAGCAGCTCGCCAAAAGTGAGGATGACCATGAAGCTAACGATGGCGGCGCATATAATGATAGATATGTAGGGAGTGCCATAACGTGGGTGGAGCTTATGCAGGACTGGAGGCAATAACTTATCGTCGGCCATGACCTCCGGTATGCGTGATACGGAAAGCAATATAGCCAGGAAGAGCCCCATGGAGCTGACCATGCCGCCGATAGCAATGAGCACGGAAAGCCAGCGGCCAGCTACCAGCATACCCAATGCAGGATAGCCACTGTCCTTCAGCACTTCTGCTGAAATACCCGATTTATGCGCGACATAGGTGATACCAAAATACAGCAGGAAGATAAATACAAAGGTGAGGGATATGGCCCGCAGGTATGAGGTAACAGGCTTATCTACCTCGCCTGCGTAGGTGGTGATATTGTCCCAACCGATGAGATTCCAGATAACGGTGAAAATAGCAAGGCCCAGGTATTGCGACATGTGATCTACATTGACCACTGCTGTACTGTGATGAATCGAAGCATAGTGGAGGCCAAAGACAAAGAGCAATATAAAGGGTATGATGACCAATATGCCGAGGTAAACAGATGTTTTGCCGACTGGCCTGATACCGAGGATATTGAGCAGTGCGCCCGCCCATATAAAACATAAATAAACCAGCAGCTTATGCGCGGCCACCTGCGGAAAGAACAAGCTGGCGTACATGATAATGAGCTGCGGATAAATGGCCAGATCAATAAAAGTATATAACCAAGACCACCAACCCTCGTAGAAGGCCCAGCGCAAGCCGAGGGCGCGCTTCACCCACTCGTAATAGCCACCGGTGACCGGCATCATGCTATTGAGCTCGAGCACGGTACAGATGATGGGGATATCCCAAAGCAGGGGTATGGCCACGAGGAGCCAGAATGCCACCTTGCCGCCACAGTAGTACAGCAGCGGCTCAAGGCCATAAGGGCCACCTGAGATAGTGAAGAAAATAATAGCTGCAAGACCAAAAATTCCAATCTTTTTAGCAACTACAGTTTTTGCGGTCATCAGCTTTCAATTGGGGTCAAATTTAATTACCTTTCAATTCAAATGAACAACCTTATAAACTTATAGAACTACTATGAGAAAACTAACAGTACTGGAATGGACAAGTCTTGACGGCGTGTATGACGCAAGCTCAATAGGCGAATGGTT
>JAFDXS010000687.1 GCA_018267795.1 Bacteroidota bacterium
GATAACATACCATGTCAATGAAAATATCTTCATTGAATTTCTGACGGTAAGCCACAGCCAGCTTAGCACATTTCACTACAGCCTCAGGATCATCACCATTCACATGCAGCACAGGTGCCTGCACCATCGATGCAAGACTGGTACAATAGTCTGCAGAACGTGCATCATCAAAGTCTGTAGTAAAGCCTATCTGGTTATTAATAACATAGTGTATAGTACCGCCTGTGTAGTAGCCTTCCAGCTTGCTCATCTGCAGCAGTTCATAGATCACGCCTTGTCCCGCTACGGCAGCATCACCATGTATCAGTATTGGCAGTACATTATCGTATTGGTTATTGTAAAGGATATCTGCTTTAGCACGAGAAAATCCTTCTACTACAGGGTCCACCACTTCCAGGTGAGAAGGGTTTGGAACTACCTGTACATTTATATCCTTGCCATTAGGGGTCTTCAGGTTAGAGTGAAAACCAAGGTGGTATTTCACGTCACCACTGCCCATGGTCATATCTGCAGGCATATTGCCTTCAAACTCAGAGAATATCTGTTCGTATGTTTTCTTCAGTATGTTAGCCAGTATATTCAGGCGGCCTCTGTGTGCCATTGCTATGGCCACTTCTTTCACGCCCTCATCTGCTGCGTCATTTATTATCGCGTCCAGTGCAGGTATAGTGCTTTCGCCGCCTTCCAGCCCAAAACGTTTTTGACCAATGAATTTTGTATTCAGGAATTTTTCAAAGATCACACCTTCATTTATCTTCTCCAGCACACGTCTTCTCTGCTCTATAGGAAGATGGTTTTCCATCATCTGCTCAAACTTATCCTGCACCCAATGGCACTTCTCAGTATCATTTATGTAAGTAAACTCGATACCTATATTACCGGTATAGAATTTTTTTAGTCTTGCTACTATATCTGCCAGCTTTGCTTTACCCAGGCCTATCATAGCACCCGCATAAAACTCGCTGTTCAGGTCAGCATCAGACAAGCCAAAATATTGCAGGTCCAGCTGTGCATGACGGTCTTTGCGTTTGCGTATAGGGTTGGTGGTAGCTACCAGGTGTCCGCGTTTGCGGTAAGCACGTATCAGTTGCAGCACTGAAAACTCCTTGGCCAGTTGCTCATTGCTTACAGGCGCAGCTGTTGCGCTTACTACAGTTTGCCCGTTGGCGTTGCGTGTTATCGCAAAGTCAAAGCCTTCAAAGAATTTTTTTAATTCAGGGTCAACGCTTGTAGCATCTTTCAGGTAATCGTTGTACAACGATTCAATGTAAGCCGGATGAGAACTCATCACGTATGAAAAATCTTCCATTTACACCGGTATGTTTGGTATGATATATGTTTTGACGATCAAAATGTTGCCATATTCGTATTCACGAAAATGCAACGCAAAGTTAACTTCAAATTGGCAGATTTTATTCAGTAAATTCTATG